>JBKJVA010000337.1:0-1625 GCA_046589675.1 Usitatibacteraceae bacterium | reverse complement strand
ACTGGACGTAGCAGTCACCAACGAAGCGGTGTTCTGGAATGCACTTGCTGCCGGACGTGGTTGCCTGCTGTTCGGTTCCCATTTAGGCAGTTTCGAAATGCTGGGCATCGTCGGTAGCGTGGAAAAAAAACTGGCGATCAACATGGTCATGCACGTGAACGACCGCGCCCGTTTGGGCGGCCTCATCATGGGCGGGCAAGCGTCGCTGCCTTACAAGATCATTCCACTGGGCGAGCCGGGCTCAATGTTGCGCGTCAAGGAATGTCTGGACCGCGGGGAGGTCGTGGGAATCCTCGCTGATCGCGTGTACGCAGACGAAGCGACGCAAAGTCTGCCTTTCCTGGGTAGACCGGCGCGATTTTCGTTGAGCCCATGGCGCCTCGCCCGGCTCACCGGTGCGCCGGTGGTCACCGTGTTCGGCCTTTTTCGTGGAGGTCGCCGCTACGAGATCGTATTCGAATCGTTGGCCGCTTGCGTTGATAATGGGCGCACTGGCGTAAATGCGACCTCGGCAGAAACGTTGCAAAGTTGTCTCAGCGCATATGTTGGCAGCCTCGAACAGCAGGCCCGTCGCTATCCCTATAACTGGTTTAATTTTTACGATTTTTGGAGCGCCTAGATGAACGACAGCAGCCGCGCACAGTACATATTGAGATTTATCGCGGCGTTACTTTTTTTGGGCATGGCGTGTCCCTCGCGCGCCCAAGACTTCGATCTACCCCGGCTGATGCAGGCGCTCGCAACGTCACCCGCCACGCAGGTTGCGTTCACAGAGAAGAAATTCTCAACTCTGTTGTCGGTACCAGTCGTGAGTACTGGAAATCTGATATATCGGCGTCCGGATATTGTCGAAAAGCACATCGACACTCCGCGCAAGGAGAGTTATCGCTTCACCGGGGATGAACTGGTGTTGCGGCGCAGTGGCAGCGAAAAGCGCATTCCATTGTCCAGTCAGCCGTTGCTATCGGCATTTGCGGCCAGCTTGCGCGGCGTACTTGGCGGCGACCTTGTGTTACTTCGCGGCCACTATCAGTTGGCGCTGCAGGGGCTCGAAAATTCCTGGCGACTCGACATGACGCCCATCGACGAAGAAACCGGTCGCTATGTGCAGCGCATCAGCGTATCAGGCCAGGGCGGGAAGATCGCGCAGATCGAGGTGCGCGAAACCAGCGGCGACCACTCGGTGCTGCAGATTCGCTGACGCAATGATGGCCGGGCGCAGATTCTCTTCAATGCTCGCATCGCGAACGCCGTTGCGATACGCGCTCGCGCTGATTTGCTTTTTACTTCTTGCACTGTTTGCCGCCAAGACCCTGCGCATCGAAAGCGATTTCACCGCCTTCCTGCCACCGTCAACGACGCCCGACGAACGACTGCTGATTGCGCAACTGCGGGACGGCCTGGTGTCCCGGCTGATGCTCATTGCGTTGCAAGGCGCTGACGAGAAGACCCTGGCACAGACCAGTCGTAAACTCGCACAACGGCTTGGCCGCGCACCGGAATTCGAATATGCCGCCAACGGCAACCTCGACCAATTCGTGGCGCAAGGCGAAGCGCTGATGCGCCATCGCTACGCCTTGAGCCCTGACATGAATGCGGACAAATTCACCGCGCAGGGTTTGCGC
>JBKJVA010000230.1:0-1473 GCA_046589675.1 Usitatibacteraceae bacterium | reverse complement strand
AACTTCCGGCGAGGACGATGCGGGCCCCAGGGTGGCAACAATTTTGGTGGCGCGTGGCATAACAGATTTCCTTTTCTGCGTATCACCCTTACGGTGATGTACGCTTTATCAGCGATCAACGCGTGATTCTTACCCTGCGGCGCGTTGTTCAAGAATTTCGACAGCGGGCAGACTTTTTCCCTCGAGAAATTCAAGGAAAGCACCGCCACCGGTTGAGATATACGACACCTTGTCGCTGATCCCATATTTAGCTATTGCGGCCAGTGTATCGCCGCCGCCCGCAATGGAAAATGCGCTCGAATCAGCGATGGCGCGCGCAACGGTTTCCGTGCCGTGGCCAAACTGGTCGAACTCAAACACACCAAGCGGGCCATTCCAGACAATGGTGCCGGCCGATTTCATGATGCCGGCAAGTGTTGCCGACGTTTGCGGGCCGATATCGAAAATCATGTCATCCGGGGACACATCTGCGACACGCTTGGTGATTGCCGCTGTCGTCACCGAAAATTCTTTCCCGCAAACTACATCGACCGGAATCGGCACCGCTGCGCCGCGCGCGGCCATCATGTCGATAATTGCCTTTGCCTCAGCGACCAACGTGGGCTCCGCCAGTGATTTGCCGATCGGCAATCCCATGGCTAACAAAAAAGTATTGGCGATACCGCCGCCGACCACCAATTGATCGACTTTATCGGCGAGCGATTTGAGGATCGTCAATTTGGTCGAGACTTTTGACCCGGCGACGATGGCGACCATCGGTCGCTTTGGCGTTTTGAGCGCTGCGCCCAGCGCATCGAGCTCAGCGGCCAGCAATGGCCCGGCGCAGGCGATACGCGCGAATTTTGCGATGCCATGGGTAGTTGCCTCTGCACGATGGGCAGTACCGAATGCGTCGTTCGCGTACACATCGCACAACGCAGCCATTTTTTTGGCCAGGCCGTCATCGTTTTTCTTCTCGCCTTTGTTGATGCGGCAATTTTCGAGCAACACCAGATTGCCTGGTTCGACCGCCACACCTTCGACCCAATTCGAAAGAATTGGGATGTGTCGTCCCATTAACTCGCTCATGCGTTTTGCGATCGGTGCCAGCGAATCTTCATGTTTGAATTCGCCCTCAGTGGGTCGGCCAAGATGTGAGGTCACCATCACCGCAGCACCTTTATCCAGTGCAAATTGAATCGCAGGAATGGAGGCGCGAATGCGGGTGTCGTCGGTGATGATGCCCGCATCATCCTGCGGCACGTTCAAATCCGCACGGATGAAAACACGTTGGTTTTCTAGCTGCAGATCGGTAAGCCGGATAAATGCCATTGCTATTTTTTTCTCCCGTGTTCATTCAAACGCTGCCCGGTTCCAGCCAAACCAGCAGTGATCCAACTCACCAGTTTCGGCCAACGGCAGCCATGTTGGGCACAACCGATAGTATTCACTTGCGCACGGTGTGCCAACACTCTAGCAGCCTGTCGGACTCAA
>JBKJVA010000232.1:0-6936 GCA_046589675.1 Usitatibacteraceae bacterium | reverse complement strand
CACACCATCAATAGCGGTTTTTGCGACCTGAAACTGGTGTTCTGCACATGCAGCCACTTGCGGCAAGTGGGTGACCGCCAGCACCTGATGCTGCGCGCCGAGCGAGCGCAACAACCGCCCGACTACTTCTGCCACCCGTCCGCCAATACCCGCATCGACTTCATCGAAGATCATCGTCGCGACGCTCGCTTTGGCAGATGCCAGCATTTGTATGGCCAGGCTCACCCGCGATAACTCACCACCCGAGGCAATCTTGGCAAGCGGACCCAGCGTCTGGCCCTCATGGGCGGCGACCTGGAACTCACAACTTTCGAGCCCGAATGCAGAAGGCTCACGCGGCGTGAACTCGACGGCAAATTTGCCGCCGGGCATCGCCAGTTCCTGCAGGGACCTGGTGACGTTTGCGGCAAATTTTTTCGCCGCGTGCCGGCGTGATGTGGTGAGTTTTTTTGCCGCTTCCAAAAAGGTAGCGCTGGCGGCCTGTTCGGCAGCAATCAATTCGTCCAGCGATTGCCCACCACCCAGCGCGCTCATACGATCACGCTTTTGCTGAAGAAGGTCGGGAATGCGTTTGGGCTCGATGCGAAATTTACGGGCAATTTCATGAACGTCGGCCATCTCGCGGTCAACCTCGGTAAGCCGCGCCGGATCGACGTCGAGCGAACGCAGATAGTGGCGCAAATTTGAAACAGCTTCGCGCAGCTCAACGCTGGCGGAATCAACCAGTGCGACGGAATCCTTAAGCGCAGGATCGGTTTCGGCATCCCTTGAGAGTCGTACCGCGACGTTGTCGACCTGCGACAGGATTGCACCCTCGTTGTCATCCAGACAGTCAATTGCCGACTGCGCCGAATCGATCAAGCCTGCTGCATTGGCGAGCCTGCGCTGTTCGTTCAATATCTCTTCCCAGCGCGCGATGGAGAACTTGAGCGCATCGAGTTCGCCAATCTGATAACTCAGCTCTTCAAATTCGCGGGTGATGGCGATTTCGTTTGCCTCACGTGCGACACGGGTGGCGGCAAGCTGCGACCACGCACCGTGCGCGGCTTTGACCTCAACCAGCAGCGGTTCGTTATCGGCATAGCCATCGAGCAGGCTCAATTGCGCGTCGCGTTTCAGCAGTGACTGATGCTCGTGCTGGCCATGCACATCCATCAGGCGTTCGGCAAGGTCGCGCATTTGCGTGAGCGTTACCGAGGTGCCGTTGATGAAGGCTTTCGAGCGGCCGCCTGCATCGAGCACGCGACGAAACAGGAGCATGTTTTTATCGTCGTCGGCAAGTTCGTTATCACCCAGCCAATGGCGTGCGTTTTTAATCTGCGAAAGGTCGAACTCGGCGGCGATCTCGGCGCGCGCCTTACCCACACGCACCACGTTAACGTCGGCACGACCGCCCAGGGCCAACGACAAGGCATCGATCAGGATCGACTTACCGGCACCGGTCTCTCCAGTGAGTGCGGTGAAACCGGATTCGAAATCAAGCTCCAGCGTATCGACGATGACGAAATCGCGGATAACCAGTGAGCGCAGCATTCAGGGAGTCCGCTCGTTCCAGTGCAGCTTGGAGCGAAGCATCGAAAAATAGCTGTAACCGGCGGGATGCAACAAACGCAAACGGTTTTTGTGCGCTTTAACGATCACGACGTCGTCAGGCTCCGGGTCAAAAAAAGCCTGGACATCGAAATTCACGCGCGCGTTTGCGCCGCGAATCAGCCGGATACGTACTTCCGATTCGTTTGAAATTGCAATCGGACGATTAGACAAGGTATGCGGAGAAATCGGCACCAGCGAGATTGCCGGCAAGCCAGGTTGCAGAATAGGGCCGCCGCTGGACAATGCATACGCTGTCGATCCGGTAGGGGTGTTGACGATGATGCCATCAGCGCGCAGAGAATAGACAAACTCGCCATTTACTTCAACCGAAAATTCGATCATGGTTCCCATGGCACCGCGGCTGAACACCACATCATTGAACGCGACCGTCTTGAAAATGGTTTCGTCGCCACGGCGTATTTCTGCGTCCAAAAGAAAACGCAGTTCTTCGGTGTATTCGCCGTCGAGCAAGGCAGTCATCATCGGCACTAACGAATCGGCGGGAATATCGGTGAGAAAGCCAAGATGGCCGAGGTTTACGCCCACCAACGGCACATGGTGCGCCGCCACTGAACGCGCCAGTGCCAGCAAAGTGCCATCACCACCGACAGCCACGGCGAGGTCCGTCCCTTCGAGCAATTGATCCAGCGGCTCTCGCGGAAGCACCGCATCGGGCCTGGTCCTCAAAAACTCTGCCGTACGGGTATCGACTCGCACCGAGATACCACGAGCCTGTAGCAGCCTGATCAATTGATCGACAGGCTCACCGACACCCATGCCATCGGGCTTACCGACAATTGCTACTGTTTTGAATGCGGATTTCATTTGTACGATTAAATCACAGGATTGCTGGTCAGTCAGGTTCGAAAATAGTTGATACATGATGATTCACACAAGCTGCCTGCTTTTGCCTACAATTGTCCGATGCTGTCAGACCGCGCCCAAACACTGCTGAAATTCCTGGTTGAACGCTATATCGCTGACGGCCAGCCGGTGGGCTCGCGTGCATTATCAAAATTTTCGGGATTGGAACTCTCTCCCGCGTCTATCCGCAACGTGATGGCGGATCTGGAAGAAATGGGCTATATCGCCAGCCCACATACGTCTGCCGGACGCATTCCCACACCGAAAGGCTATCGGTTGTTTGTCGATACCTTGCTCACCATCCAGCCGCTCGAACAATTGGAGCGGCAGCAGCTTGAGGACAATATTCGCCCGGATGATCCGCGCCACGTGGTGGTGGCGGCTTCGCAATTGTTGTCCGACCTGACCCATTTCGCTGGCATCGTCGTCACACCGCGTCGCCGCGGCATTGGCTTGAAGCATGTGGAATTCATGCAGCTTTCCGAAAAACGCGTGCTACTCATCCTCGTAGCATCCGACGGCGATGTGCAGAACCGCGTGCTGGTAACCGAAAAACCCTATTCGCCCGCGCAGTTGACCGAAGCGGCAAATTACATCAACCAGCATTACGCGGGATATGAATTTGATCAGATACGCGAAAAAGTCAAGACCGAACTCTCGCAATTGCATCGCGATATTTCGACGCTGATGGCGGCGATGGTCGAAGCACGCGGACAGGGTTCGGATGCATCCGGTGTTGTGCTGTCGGGCGAGCGCAATCTGCTGGGGGTCAATGATATATCGATGAACATGGCCACCATCCGCAAACTTTTTAATGTGTTCGATCACAAGACGCAATTAATGGACTTGCTCGACGTCAGCAATCGCGCCGAAGGTGTCAAGATTTTCATTGGCGGCGAATCTGAGCTGGTGGCCCTGGACGAATTTTCCGTTGTCACCGCGCCTTACGAAATCGATGGCAAAATCGTCGGAACGGTCGGCGTCATTGGCCCAACGCGCATGGCCTACGAGCGGGTGATTCCGATAGTCGATGTGACTGCAAAATTACTGTCGTCAGCACTTTCGCAAAACTAATTGTACAAACACTAGCATTGACGTGCCTTCTGGCGACTTTTTACTCCGAGAGCCGCGCCAATACTGGACATTCACCAATGGAAACTTCTATTAACCGCCGTTCGTGCTGAGCTTGTCGAGGCATACAAAATGCTAACCCATTGATTCAGTATGGCCTGATGGACCCTTCGATAAGCTCCAGGCGAACGGGAACAGGGTTTTAGAAGTTCCCAAATTTATTCGATCATGGCCTACAAACCAGAAACCCCATTTACCCACGGCACGCCACTTTCCACGGGCGTCCTGCTAATCAATCTTGGTACGCCGGACGAAGCAACGCCTGGCGCGGTACGGCGTTATCTCAAGCAGTTCCTCTCCGATACGCGGGTCGTTGAAATTCCCAAACCGATCTGGTGGTTGATCCTTAACTTAATCATCCTAAACGTTCGCCCGGCGAAATCGGCAAAAAAATACGCCAGCATCTGGATGAAAGAAGGCTCGCCGTTACGCATCTACACCTCGCGGCAAACGCAGATGCTACGCGGCTTTCTTGGCGAGAAAATCAAAAGCCCCTTGAAGGTCGAATACGCGATGCGCTACGGCAATCCATCAATTGCCAGCGCCATCGATAAACTGAAAGCCGCACATTGCGACAATATCCTGGTATTGCCGCTCTACCCGCAATACGCAGCCAGCACCACAGCATCGACGATGGACGAACTGGGACGCGTGCTGGCAACGATGCGCAACGTGCCGGGAATCCGTTTCGTACGCAGCTTTCACGATCATCCGGCCTATATCAAAGCCATCGCCAAAAACGTACTGGCCGAATGGATGAAAATCGGTCGCCCGAATTTCGCCACCGACAAGCTGTTGATGACGTTTCACGGGTTGCCGAAATTCCATCTTGACAAAGGCGATCCATACCACTGTCAGTGCCATAAAACCGCACGATTGATTGCTGAAGAACTGGGTGTGAAGAAAGACGACTACGTGGTCACGTTTCAGTCGCGCTTTGGCAAAGCCGAGTGGCTGCAGCCGTATACCGACAAGACGCTTGAAAAATTAGGCGCCGCCGACACCAAACGCATCGACGTGATCTGCCCGGGGTTTGCGGCGGATTGTCTGGAGACGCTGGAAGAAATTGCGATGGAGGCAAAGGAGACTTTTCTCCATGCTGGTGGGAAGACGTTTAATTACATTCCAGTGGCTAACGATTCGCAGGCGTATGTGGCGGCGTTGGCGGCGATTGTGCAGGAGCAATTGGTCGGCTGGGTGAGTGCGAGTTGGGATCGGGAGGCAGCGAAGCGGGAGGACGAGGCTTCGGCGGTGAGGGCTAAGGGGATGGGTGCGCATTCCGGTGATCGTGAACACCGAATCCGCTGATCGTGAACGGGGTAACGAGCAGGTGTACTGAACGTAACCCCATATTTACCCTTATCTTGCGTCGGGGACTTTTTCTACAGCCTCGCTAGCCCCTTTCGGCAGAGCAGGGAATACTATTTGCGGTTGAACTACATTGTAGTTACACTATCCACATGAGCACACTTCGCTTCGAGTGGGATGATCGGAAAGCGGCTGCAAATCTAAGGAAGCACGGCGTAGGCTTTGATGAAGCAAAGTCCGTTTTCGTGGACGAAAACGCCAAGCTAATCGACGATCCGGATCACTCTGAAGTGGAAGACCGCTTTGTCATTCTTGGTCTGAGCAGCGCGCTTCGGCTGCTGCTTGTTTGTCATTGTTATCGGAGCGATGGAAATGTCATTCGCGTCATCTCCGCTCGCAAGGCTAGCGCCAAGGAATCCAAGTCCTATCCGTAGAGGTGCCACATGCGCAAAGAGTACGATTTCTCAGCCGCGAGAAAAAATCCATACGCGGCGCAACTCAAGAAACAAATTACCATTCGCCTGGACGAAGAGTCCATAACGTATTTCAAATCGATCTCGGAAGTCGTTGGCATCCCATACCAAAGCCTGATCAACCTTTACTTGCGAGATTGTGCCGCTTCTCACCGCAAGCTGGATTTGAGCTGGAAGTAGGTACTTATGATGTCATACGGGGCGAATGTGAATTTGCGGTAGAAGCGCGTAGGTTGGGCTAGCACTACCAGCCCAACATCACACCGCGGAATCAATAGCAGAGAGGAATCAATAGAATCAATAGAATCAATAGGGTCAGTATCGATGGGTGAATCAATAGTGTGAATCAATACGGTCAGTATCGATTGATACTCAGTCCTCGGACACTATTTTCTTCACCCCAAAACAATGCTCCAACGAAGGAAACGTCCCTCCCCTGACCTCCGCCGCATACTCCCCCACCGCCTCCGAGACTATCGCCCCAATATCCCGATACCGCTTCGCAAACTTAGGCGTGAAATCCGGAAACAGCCCAAGAATATCCTCCGTCACCAATACCTGCCCATCACAAGCCGGTGACGCCCCAATCCCAATCGTCGGTACTTTCAGTGATTCCGTAATCGCCCGTGCCACCGGCTCCACCGTCCCCTCAATCAGCACTGAAAACGCACCCGCGTTTTCGAACCTGCGCGCAAGTTCCGGCCACTTTGATAGCGCATCCTCCTCTTTGCCCTGCGCCTTGAACCCACCCATCTCGTGCACCCGCTGCGGCATGAGTCCGATGTGCGCCATGACCTGAATACCTCTGGCAGAGAGAAACTCAACCGTGTCCACCAACTCTTCTCCTCCTTCGAGCTTAAGCGCCTGTGCACCACTCTCCGCTGTAGCCCGCGCGCAATTGCGATAAGCCTGTTCGTTCGATTCCTGATAGGTGCCGAACGGCATATCGAGAATGACGGCGGCACGACTGGCACCGCGCATCACTGCCTGTGTGTGGTTAATCATCATGTCGAGCGTGACGGCCAGCGAATTCTCCATCCCATACACCACCATGCCCAGCGAGTCGCCGACCAGCAGTACATCGCAGTGCGGATCGAGTAACTGCGCCATCGGTTTGGTATAGGCGGTAAGCATGACGATTTTGCTCTTCCCCTTCATGGCGCGAAGTTCGGGGATACTGATACGTTTTTGCGGTTTATGAGTGCTCATGGGCCAGAAAAATGATTGGTTGCAAGGAAGTCAGCTTGAAAGCGCTATTATCGCGCTTACTTTAGAACCGTCACTCCACTAAATAAGGCAATGATATGACACTGATCGTCCGCTGGTTTATCAATGCGCTGGCCCTCATGCTGGTGGCGTATCTTTATTCAGGTGTTCAGGTTTCCGGCATATTTGCCGCATTGATTGCCGCGCTGGTGCTGGGCCTCGTCAACGCCGTTATTCGCCCGTTGCTGGTGTTGCTGACATTGCCGGTGACGATCCTGACGTTGGGCTTGTTTATTTTTATCATCAATGCATTCCTGTTCTGGTTCGTAGCCGAAATTGTGGATGGTTTCAAAGTGACCGG
>JBKJVA010000354.1:0-6498 GCA_046589675.1 Usitatibacteraceae bacterium | reverse complement strand
GCTATTGTTTTGTCACACTTTTAGATATAAGTAAATAATTCTGAACGACAGTCCACATATCGGAACAACAAAATATGCGCAATGCGACGACGTTTCTATTCACCCGACTCGCAGGTACCTACAGCATCAGTGCGCCACCGTTCACGCACAGACTCTGCCCGGTGATATACGACGCGTCCTCGCTGGCGAGCAGGCAAACCCCGTTAGCCACGTCTTTCGGCTGGCCAATGCGCCCGAGCGGGATGCGCTTGCCGCGCGCATAAAGTTCATCGACGGTGGTCGCTTCAAGCGGCTGATCGGTGTGTGTAACGCCGGGCACGATAGCATTGACACGAATGCTCGGTGCCCATTCCTGTGCCAGCGATCGCGTCAGGGCAATTAATCCACCTTTTGAGGCTGCATAGTGGGCACCACCCTGCGCCGCCCCCTGGATGCCGCGGCCCGACGCAATGTTGATGATGACACCGAAACCCACTTTCATCATGGCGGGTGCGAATGCCTGGCTGCAGAGGAAGGCACCGCCGAGATTAACGTCAAGTACTCGCTGCCAAAGTGAAAAAGGCAAGTCGAGCGCACTCGCGCGCGGGAAAATTCCGGCATTGTTCACCAGCAGCGTGCATATTCCAAGCTGGTCGGTAACGATCCGCGCAGCTTCCTTTACCGTCCGCTCGCAGGACACATCAACCGGCAGATGCAGCGCGCGCTGCCCAAGTTTGATTATGCCCGCGGCGACTTCCCGCCCGGCTTCCAGCGGATCGAGAATCGCGATGTCGTAACCACGCTGCGCCAGCGCCAGCGCAATGGCGCGCCCGATACCCTTGCTGCCGCCGGTGACGGCTGCGATGCGCGGCGCGCCGTTGCTCTTGCTCATTCGAGGCGAACGTTCTTGCTGAAGTCGTAATCGCCGCCAGAGTCACAAGAGAATTCCCAGTGCACGCGCTTGTCCGACCACTCCCCGTCGCTAACTTCGCGAATGAATGTGAGCAGCATATTCCAGGCAATCGCGGTATCGCGCGGTCGATAGCGTCCCGGCATCGTATCGTTCATGAAACCGTGCGGCGCATCGGCGAGTACATGCATTCGGTAGCTCTTGCGGTGCGTTTCCAGCATGTCGCGCATGCGCCGAACATTGTCCAGCGAGATGGTGTGGTCGGCTTCGCCGTACACGAACAGCAGCGGCACGGTGAGCTTGGCAAGCATATCCGGCATGGCGACCGGCTGCAATTCGCCGGCGGTCCAGTCGCGTTGCTGCGATGCGCCATAGAACACCACGCATGCACTGATATCGGTGCGCTGCGTGGCGACGACGATCGGATACCGGCCACTCTGGCAAACTCCCATCAGGAAGATTTTGTCCGCCTTTATGCGCACATCGCCACGTAGCAAATCGATGGCAAGACCGACCACCCGCGTACATTCTGCATCGGGCTGGATCACCCGTACCTTGCCTGTTTTGAGTTCGGCCAGATCGCCATCCCAATGCGAAAACAGATTGGGCGCAAACGCAATATAGCCATCATTGGCCAGCTTCTGCGCCAGGTCGAGCGTATGTTGTACCAGGCCGTATCGTTCATGAAGAATGATGACAGCCGCGCTGCCCCGGTTGTTCTCGGGCATGTAGAGCTCGCCTTCGAGGCCATTAGCGAGTTTTATTTGCTGCTTCATTTGCGTTTCCCAACATTCCCGCCGCTTACCGTTTCAGCGTCGCAGAAAGACACCGTCATTTATCGCCGCCGGCCTGCAGCATTGCAACGACCTGCGCCGCCGTACGCACCCGCGCCATGCGCGGAAAGATGCGGCGCATGAACTGGTCGTGATTGTCGTGCTCTGGCGAACTGCAGGCGTCGCTCACGATCACCAGGTTGTAATCGAGGTCGCGGGCGGTGTAGGCCGTGCTTGCCACACCGACGTCGGTTGAACCACCAGCGATGATGATGGTATCGATTTTGCGCGTGCGCAGCGCGAGATCCAGATAGGTTTGAAAAAATGCGCTCCAGCGATATTTGGGAACGACATAATCCTCGGCTACGGGCGCCAGTTCATCGATAACTGAAGCTTCCCAGGTGCCACCGGCCACGATGGGTACGAAGTCTGGCTTCTGGTCGACCGGGATTGGATTGAGCCGTCCATCTGTGTCGCGAATGGTATGGGCGCTGGTTGCGTTGTCGGCGCGATGATTGGCGGCAGCATAGGCAACCATCATTTGACAGGCCCGGGCACCTTGCAGCACCTGCCGGGCCGCAACTATCACCGGTTTGTAACGCGCCTTTGTTGCCGGATCATCCTTTTTTATATGCCCGTTCAACATGTCGAAGAAAAGCAATGCGCTGCGTGCCGGAATGAGCCTGTCGATTGCCATGATTTCATTTACCTTTGCTTTTAACGTTTACTTCCGGAGTAGCTGAGATAATTTCCTGATAAAGCCGCGCCCATTTCTCAGACTCACTCAATGTCATGGTCTGGTGTGTCACCGTGAGATTCAAGTTTTTCATCGGCGACTCGACGCCCGCATGGGTCGGTATGTAATCCATCAACACGAGCATTTTCTGAGCTTCGACTGACAACATGTAATCGTAAAAAAGCAGCGCCGCATGCGGATGTGGCGCTTGTCGTGCAATGCCTACCCCATTGGCGCGGGTGATCGCTGGCTGCAGTACGAACCAGTCGATCGGCGCACTGCGTTTCTTCAAGGCTTCGGCCATGTAGTTGTAAACGGTCAATGCAAGCGGCACTTCACCCGATGCAACCAGGTTGGTCAGCAAGGTGTGGCCCTTGCGTACCGACACGCCGTTGTTCGCGACGATATCTCGAAACAGCCTGAGACCCCGCTCTTCGCCCAATTGCTGCACCAGGCTATGGAACCATTCGTCATCGGTGAATTCAACGCCGAGCTTACCTTTCCATTTCGGGTCGGTCAGTTCCTGCCAGGTCTTAGGCAGATCTTCCTTCTTGATCAAATTAGTGTTGTAGGCCTGGACAAACACGGTCAATCGCGTCGCCACCCATTCGCGATGGGACGGAACTGCGCCCGGGAGCAGTGAATTGAAAGCGGGGCTGCTGACTGACTGCAATACTTTTTCGAGATGCAATGCCTCAAGTTCCGGCGCACCAATGTGGACAGCGTCGACTTCGAAGCGCTTACCAGAGGTCTCGGTCAGCGTTCTTTGCAGAACCTTGTCGCTACCCGCCCGCCATACCTGTACCTTGATGCCATATTTTTTCTCAAACGCAGTGATCAATGGTGGTAAATCCTTTTGCGCGATCGACGTGTAGAGCGTCAAACCACCTTCCTTCTTCGCACCCTCCATTAATATCCGTTCGCGATCAGGCCCATCATGCAAAGCCAGTGTAGCGACCAATCCAATCGATTGCGCATGGCCGGTGCCGACCACGGGGAGACAACAGAACACCAGCAAAGTCAGCAGGAAGCGACAAGGAATTCTCATGTACTGCTCCGGTTGTAATTAACTCAGCGCGGGTTGGCTGAAATGATTTCCTGATAAAGCCGTGTCCATTTTTCGCCTTGCTCGAGCAACTTTGCAGGGTCGGTTTCAAGAAACGGGAAGCTGGAAAGCGGCGACGGATATTTCTTGCTCACCGACACCACGTCGCGTTTGGCCAGAATGGCTTGCGCTTCCGACAGCAAAAAATCGAAGAAAAGCAGTGCCGAATAAGGATGTTGTGCATTGCGCGAAACACCCGCACCGTTAACCTGGGCGATGGCCGGTTGCAGAATGAACCAGTCGATCGGCGCGCCCTTGTTTTTCAGTTGCTCGACTCTTGAGTTGTATACGGTCAACGCCAACGGCACCTCACCCGAGGCGACCAGGTTGGTCAGCAAGGTATGTCCCTTGCGTACCGAGAAGCCGTTGCTGGCACCAATCTCGCGAAATAGTTTCAGGCCTTTCTCTTCGCCCATTTGCTGTATCAGGCTATAAAACCATTCGTCATCCTTGATCTCAATGCCGAGCTTGCCTTTCCACTTCGGGTTGGCCAAATCCTGCCACGACTTCGGCAGGTCTTCCTTTTTAATCAGATTGGTGTTGTAGGCCTGCGCAAATATCAATAGCCGGGTGCCGACCCATTCGCCGTGCGGACGCAACGCCTGCGGTAGCAGGTCTTGCAGGTAGGGCGTTTTAACAGGCTGCAACTGCTTTTCACGCTGCAAGGCCTCAAGTGCCTGGCCTTCGGTTTCGACGACGTCGAATTCAAAGCGCTTGCTCTTCGCCTCGTTGAGGATACGGGGAACGACATTGTCGGGCCCCGAACGCCAGACCTTGACCTTGATGCCATAGCGTTTTTCAAATGCTTCGACAATTGGATTTGTGTCGCTAAGCTGTTGGGATGTATATAACGTAAGGCCACCCTCCCTCTTTGCACCCTCAATCAAAATCTGTTCGCGATCGGGTCCGACGTAACCGGACAATTCAATGATTCCCCTGGGCACCTGGGCCATCGTTGCACCGGCAACCAGCCAGGTTGCCAGCAACGCTGCGATCTTGGTCTTCATACAGGCACACATAATCCTGCTACGCCGACGCGGTGTACGCTGGCGCAGGCCGTGAAAAAAATGCGTGCAGGATGTTGTAGGCCAGCAGGTAGTTCTTCTGTTGAAAGCTTGCGTGCGAAATGCCGGTCATGACCGTGAACTGCTTGTCAGGGTTGGGAAGTCGCTTGAAAAATTCGATCAGGTCATCCATGGCTGCGATGCCGTCGAATTGGCCGCGCAGGATAATGGTGGGAACGGTGATTTTTGACGGATCATTTATGGGCAGTTTCGAGCACATGTCGATATAGGTGCCGTTAGGCATCGAGTCATCGAGTGCGAGGATGGCGTCGGCGAACGAATCCACCACGCGCTTCTCCGCACAATCGGGATGATCGCGCTCGAAGATGGAATAGACGAAGGCGCGGTCGATAGGGCGACGCTTTTTCGCCAAAAATTCTGGCAACTTCTTGCGACGCTGTGCGAGCGTTGGCGCGCCCTCGCCGGTCCAGACGTATGCATCGAGTGCCAGACGTGCGACCCGGTCCGGGTGACGTTCTGCAAACAACGCGGCACGCAACGCGCCAGAGGAAATGCCGTAGGTAAGAAAACTTTTGATGCCGCGCGTCTTGAAGATGTAATCGGTGGCTGCTGCCAGATCGTCGGCACCGTTTGAAATATCGCAGAAAATATCGCGTGTTTTGTCGGAACGGCCGTAGCCTTCCATGTCCACGGTCCAGCAAGCGAAACCGCGCTGCGCGAACCAGTCCATGACCGAAGAATCCGCTCGTCCCGGTACCGTTAGATCAAAGGTCGGTTGCGAGGCCATCGAGGAGCCGTGCACGAAAAGTACGGCGGGTTTATTATCGGCTGAGCCAACAAATTTCTCCCAGAGAAACAGACGTACGTCGCCCTTGTTCGTCCAGTGCTCCACGCCGGTAACTACCGCAGCGCTGCTTGTTTGTTGTGTACTCATTTCTGCCTCTCGTTTTTGAATTTATGCGCCAGAATCAATCTACCTTGGCGCCGGTTTCCTTGATGATCTTTGCCCAACGGTCTTTCTCCTCCCTGAAGTAGGTATCAAATTCAGCAGGCGTCGACCCAACTACTTCGATCGATGCACCGCTAAAGTAGGTTTTTACTTCCGCCGAAGCGAGCACCGCCACCAGTTCGCGATAAAGTTTATCCACGATGGGTGCGGGCGTTCCCTTGGGCGCTAACAGCCCCATCCATACGTAAGCCGAATAGCCTTTCAAACCGGACTCATCAAGTGTGGGCACATCGGGCAATTGTGCCGAGCGACGCGTACCGGTGACGGCGAGGGGGCGGAGCTTGCCCGCCTTGATGTGTCCCATCATCCCCGCAGCACCTGGAATGGAAACCTTGACCTGCCCACCGATCAGATCAGTGGTGGCCTGCCCGCTGCCGCGATAGGGAACATGACTCATTGTGATACCCGCCATCGAGGCAAACATCGCCGCGAACAAATGCTGGCCGCTGCCATTCCCGGACGACGCATAGTCAACCTTGCCTGGTCGCTCTTTCGCGTAGGCGATGAATTCCTCCACGGTCTTTACGGGTAGCGAAGGATGCACGACAAGCACACCCGGTTCGCGACCTAGCAGCGAGATCGGTACGAAGTCTTCGATAGGATTGAAGGTGAGTTTCGAATATAGCGAGGCGCCGATGGCGTTGGTTTGAGAAGCCAGCAGCAGGGTATAGCCGTCGGGTGCCGCCTTGGCAACCACTTCACTGCCGATCATGGCGCCTGCACCAGGTTTGTTCTCGACATTCACTTGCTGATTGAAACGCTTGGAAAGTTCCTGCGCTATCAGCCTCATGGGCCCATCAACGGCACCACCTGCCGAGAACGGCACAATGACGCGAATTGGTCTTGACGGGTAATCCTGCGCGAAGGTCTGCGTTGCGCAGAAACAGCTGAACCACGCGCCCATCAGCAAAAACAATTTTGCCGCGTTCGCAGTTACCAAAGTCGTTGCGTTCTTATGCAT
>JBKJVA010000234.1:0-10298 GCA_046589675.1 Usitatibacteraceae bacterium | reverse complement strand
CTGCTTGCAGGCATTGACGACGCAACCACGGGGGCATTGTTGTTGTCGACAACGGTAATGGTGCCCGTAGCGTTGATGGCGTAATTGAAATGGAACACGATGGTATGGCCACTGCCGGGTGAGCGTGGCTCGACGGTGACGAGAAGCGGCGTTGGTGGGGCAACCTCGATCGGCACGTCGAACGTGCCCGCAGCGCCGTGGGTTTTACGCGATGAAACGCCGACCAGGGTAAGCCCTGCCGACGCAGACGGCGTCACGGAGATGGACGCGGAGTTAACACTCGCGCCGAGAGCATTATCAGCGGTGATGGAGCAGGTGTAGGCGATGCCATTGATTAGATTGGTGATGTTGACAGGTGAGCGCGCCACTGACGTTGTCAACGTGCCGGGATTGCAACTCGCCGTGTAGCCGGTGATCGGCGAACCGCCGTCTGCGCCGGGCGGCGTGAAAATGATAAACGCTTGCGCGTTGCCCGCCGTGGCCGTACCGATGGTGGGCGGCCCAGGCTGGGTGACGACAGGGGTAACGAGTAGCGCCGCAGAACTGGCACTACTGCCGTAGGCATTGGAAGCTGCGACGCTGCACGTATACTCAACGCCATTGACGAGTCCGCTGACCGCAATCGGCGAGCTCGCGCTGTTGCCGGTACCCGCATTGGGATGGCAGGTTGCGCTATACGAGATTATCGGCGCGCTGCCGGTGCTGGCGGGTGGCGTAAAACGGATACTAGCTTGGCCATTGCCGGCGATGGCGGCATCGATGACTGGCGCGCCGGGAGCAGCGCCAATAATCGTGATGTCGAAAATTTGTTCTGCTAAAGGCAACATCGGACCGATCGCTTTGATCTTGCCGGTAAATGTTCCCAGCGCTGTTGGTGTCCCCGAGATAACGCCGGTAGTGGTGTTGAGCGCCACGCCTGGAGGCAGGAAGAGTGATGCTGCGTATTGGATCGGCGGCGCACCGGTCGCAACAAACGTGTGCGAATACGGCACATTCAGGAAACCTGCTGGTGGCAACCCGCTTTGAAATACAGGGGTGCCTGCCAACGGCAGCACCACGCTATCGATCCACGCAGCGTCTGCGCCAGCCGACCCGGCACTATCTTTCTCGTATGACCAAACAAGTGTGTGGGTACCTGCTGTGATGGCAAAACTTGACAGGCCCCAGGCGACTTCGCCAGATGCACCAACGCCACCGGCGCAGGTGCCGCCGATATCTTGTGCAGCGCCGTCGATGAAAAAACGCAGGCAGTCGTTGCCGATTTGACTGGATACACGGCGCGCGAAACTGATTGTGCCGGCGGTGAATGTGCCCTCGAATTGAATCTGCGCTTTGCCCGAGTCTGCGGTTGGATTGGTTTTAAGGCTGCATGCAGGACCGAAGAACGAATCCGTGGTAACAACCCAACCGGTACTGATACCCGACGGCGGATTGAACCAACCGGTTAGCGGTGCGGCGCAGCCACCAGGAAAGCTGTCTGTGTCGGCGTCGATGACATTGACCGTCGCGTTTGTGGTGACGCCGCCGGGTACGCCAATCGACACGCCGCCGGTGGGCGCGCCTAACGTGACGGTAAAAGCTTTCGGGCCTTCGAGCACCCTGTCTTGAAGTAGGGGAACCGTAATGGTTTTGGTGCCCGACTCGCCGCTGGCCCAACTTAGAACACCGGTTTTAACCGTGAAGTCGATACCAGCCAATGCCGTGCCCATCACGGTCGAATAGTTGATGGTTGCCGCACCGTTCGCACCGGCATGGCGCGTCATTGATAACGTGACTGATCCCGCGCCTTCGTTAACGGTGTATGTGGATGGAGAAAATATTACCGTGCCAGGTCCAGTGAGGTTAACGGAGGCGCGGAAATTGGCGGTGGTCTCACGCGTGTCGTTGAGTGCACGACTATCGTGCGCGACGCTGGCATCGCCAATTGGCGCAGCATTGAAGCGCACGTTTGGGTTGGAAAAATATGGAATGCGCACACAATTGTTACACGGCGTTATTGCCATGACCGTGTAGAACTGGTTGGCAACGTCGATGTATCCGTGCGCGTAATTTATCGCCCGGGGCGTGGTGCTATTTTCAGGTGTGACCGTCGTACCCGAAGGCGCATCGGCAATATCGTGCAGTAACCCCATGTTGTGGCCCAACTCATGCGCGAAACTGTAATTGTTTACGTCACACGAACGGTTGACGACATTGAATCCCTGAGCCTCGAAGCTAACGGATTCATTTACCATCACGTAAGACTGCCCACATCCAGACAAAATCGGATAGTTTCCCCATAAGCTGACCAGATCGGCCCCGTACAAATTTCGCAGTTCGTGCACCTCGTCCATGAATCCATCAGTTGCCCCTTGAAGGCGATCACGATCAGTCAATAGATCGACTTCCGCGTAGTTCAATTCGCCTGCATACACCAGCCGTACACGCTGCGTTACCTGACTATTTGCGTAGGCGTTATTGGTCTCAGTGATGCCGAGATTGATGAGCGATTTGATCGCCGCTGTCCCGCCTTGAGAAATGCGCGCGGCTGGGGTGTAAACCACCAGCACATCGATCAGGGAGCCATCGTCGGCGGCAGTATTGATGACCGCAACGGTGGGCGTGCTGGCGTTGACGCGCACCGGACGACTGTCGACCGGGCCGGACGCAGGCGGGATCACGTGATCGGGGGCAAGCGCGGCAGGGTCGATCTGCCGCATCACATGGCCCGTCCCGCCAAAATTCCTGATTTGATATTTGTCGCCAAGCACATTCACGTTTCCAGAAACCACGCCATTTTCTTCGACGAGTACTGCACTACTGAACGCAATGCCCGCCACGGTGCCGATGTAGGCGGTACCATTGATGCCGATAGGTTCGGTGCGGGTGAACTGCAGCACCAGAGAGGTATCTTCGAAAAAAGTGATACGCATCGTTTGTGGCTGATTCACCGCAATGTCGGCGCGTAACTTTTGCAATACCGAAAAATCGAGTATCACCTGGCGACTGCGGTAAACCTCGCCTGTCTGGTTGGCGCGCGCGCGGACGGCATCGGTAGCCGCGCTGGACGCTGGCGCGGTCGCGCGCACCAGATCGGCAATGCCGTTTTCGAATGCCTGTCGGTCGAACATCGCAGTGCGGGCTCCTTGCGCTAACGCGTGACCAGCGCAAAGTAAAAATGCGACGCTAACTGCGGTGTAAAAATTACGGTGAGAAATAAATTGCATTGATGGTTCGATTGTTTGTGCAGACGGCCCTGAGTTTGTCGCGCTTACCGCATGATTATAGTTGTCGGCAGCGAAAAATTGCTTCACTTTCATGTTGTCAGTATGCATCTGCGATCCTGCACGCTGTGCGCTCAGGCGGCCAATATGCATAAAACGCATGACAGGCTAAAATGTTGTCATGTCTGCCCTCGCTCCCGCCGCCGACCCACTCAGATCCGACGTAACCATCATTTCGCTGGTCGGGTTTGCGCACGGCACCTCGCATTTTTTTCATCTGATGCTGCCACCGTTGTTCCCGTGGTTCATGAGCGAATTTGGCCTTGGCTATGCGCAGGTGGGATTGTTGATGACCATGTTTTTTATCATTTCGAGCATTGGCCAGGCGATCGCTGGCATCTGGGTGGATCGTTTCGGTGCGCATCGGGTGTTGTGTATAGGTGTCGGCTTGCTGACGCTGTCTGGCGTGCTGGTTTCGCTTGCACCGAATTTCCTTGGCCTGATGGGTGCGGCTGCGGTCGCGGGCTTGGGCAACAGCGTATTTCATCCAGCCGATTTTGCGTTGATCAACCGGCGCGTTTCGCCACAGCGTTTGGGCCACGCATTTTCGATGCACGGCCTGTCAGGCAATATTGGCTGGGCGGTCAGCACCATTGTGATGTTAGCCCTGGCGACGGCATTTGGTTGGCGCGCGGCTGGGCTGGGCGCAGCCTTGTTTGGTGCTGCTTCGCTGACACTATTGATCTGGAAGCGCGATTTGCTTCAATACGAATTGCAGTCCGCTGCCAATACAGCGGGTGCCGGAGCCACAGCAATCGATTCCAAGCGACCTGGTCAAGGCACCTGGTATTTTTTGCGCACCTCGCTGGTGTGGTATGCATTCGGTTTCTTTTTCTTTTCCACGTTCGGTTTCGGTGCCTTACAGAATTTCGCACCCTCACTGTTGCGTGACCTGTATGGTCTGTCGATTACCGCGGCGACCTCGGCGCTGACGATCTATCTGATCGGTAGTTCGATGGGCCTGGTATGGGGAGGTTTTCTCGCCAAACCGGGTAACCAGCACGAGCGCTACGTCGCCGCTGCACTTAGCAGTGGCGCGGCGTTGGCGTTGTTATTGTCGTTTGGTGTGCTGCCTGGATGGCTGGTGCTGCCGATAATGGCGTTAATGGGTTTTGGTATTGGCATCGCCGGTCCATCGCGTGATTTGCTGGTGCGCAATGCAACCAAGGCGCGGCTTGGGGAAGCGGCCTTCGGACGGGTTTATGGGATGGTGTATTCGGGACTCGATGTCGGGCTGGCGCTATCGCCAATTGCCTTTGGCTTGCTGCTCGACAACCAACAACCAAAGCTGGTGTTTGTCGGTATAGCAATCACGTTGGTATTGGCAGTGGTTGCAGCGGCGGCGTTGGGCAAGGTGGTGCTGGCATATCCAGACGTCAAACACTAGCGTTGTAGGGCGTTTTCAGAGAGTTTTGTCTCGAAAAGCTCGCCAATGCTGGTGTTAAGCACCGGCAATAATTTAATACGGCTGCCTTTCGATATGCCTTACTTGGGTGATGCCGTTGACGGTCGTTGTCATCGTAGCGTTGCTCGCATTACTGAAGTCAAGCGACATCGTGCCGACGCTGGAGGCCGTGAACAGCGACGGGTTATACGCAACGCCCAACCATGGCGATGAGGAATGCGAGAAAACATCACCGGACCAGACCGTTCCACGCCAGTTGCCATTCTGTGCCGTGAAGAACGTCGCCTTGCCCGTCGCATCATAGGTGTACCAGACCGGGAACAGCACGCGACCCTGCTGGGCGATATTCATGCCCCAGCCGTCCTCGGCAAATGTTGCCCACCACAAATCGTTGGTACGCAAGTTGGGCCCGGTGGTCTCCGCGGCAAAAATCTGCCGCTGGATGGTTTTGGTTCCATTGATGCCGTTGATCGTGAAGGCGAGGGTGGCGGTGTTGCTGTCGTTGTAGGTGATTGATGCGGAACCAATCGGTGCGCCGATCACGAACTGCGTCTTGTCATAGGCGCTGAACGGTGATGACGTCGGCAGGTACAACGGACCGCTGAAGACGGTGCCGGCGGCGTTGAAGCTGCCACCCGGCATCACATACCAAAGCGACTTGCCGAGGTTATCGTAGGCAAAGATCACATTGAATTGAATCGGTCCGTGTTGGGTAACTGACATTCCCCAGCCGTTTTCGGAAACGCCAGCCCACCACATATCGGTGTAATCGGCAGGGCCTTGCGCAGTTACGCGGAGGTCAATGTTTGCCTGCTCACTGACTCTGCCGGAGACGTGACCAGCCGGATAGAAAAAAGTCGCCACGTATTGCTTGATGCCGCTGGGTGATGCAGGCACCGTCACCGTACAGGTGACGATTGCCGAATCGGTTGCATCGGCAAGCATGGAAAGAGCTGACTGCTCACAGCCGGTGACTGGAATGCCGTTATCAAAGAATGTCACCGTGCCCGCCGGGCTGATCATTTTGACCAACGCTGATAAGGTGGTGGTGCGACCGCTGACAATGGGTGGCAACGGGAATGCTGCCAGCGTGAGTACCGCAGTGTTCAACGCCACGCTCTGCGCGAGACTGGCGCTGGCTGGCGCGTTGGTCGCATCACCGGAATACGCCGCCAGATATTGCCGTGGATTCTGATTCTGAAAGGCACCGGGCGCGGTGCAACGCGCGATGCCTGCTACCAATCTCACCGCGCTGCATCCGGGTAACACAACCAGTCCATTGTTGGTGCCGACGCTAAAGGTCACCGATCCGGTCTGGCCATTGCCGATTACCGATGCAAGCAGCGTAACTTCGCCACCGTAAGTTGCCACGTCAGTGGTTGAGAAGAGCGTAATCGGCGCGGCAGGCGGATGTGCCGTGATCGTAAAGCTTTGCGTGACAGGTGCGGCAGGATTGAAATCAATATTGCCCGTCTGGATGGCCATTATCGTGCAGGTGCCGCTCGTGAAGAAGGTGACGACTGCAGCCGAGACCGTACAAACAACGGCTGTACTGGATGCAAAGGTGATCGGCAATCCCGACGATGCGGAGGTGCCGGTGATGGTGAATGGCGATGCGTTAAATGGCTGCCCGGCAATGGCACCGAAGGTAATGGTCTGGGACCGTTTGGCAACCACCAGGCGGAAGCTTTGCGACCCGTTCGACGCATTGCCGTTAGATGCCGTGATGGTCAAGGGATAGGTTCCCGCAGACCCGGATGCGGGCGTACCGGAGAGAACGCCCGCAGACGTGAGGGTCACGCCGGTCGGTAAAGGTCCGGACGCGCTGTAGGTCGGGTTGGGGTTACCGGTGGCGGTCACATTAAACGTATCAGGGGCAGCAACGGTGAAGGTGGCCGTTGCCGCGCTGGTAAATGTCAGCATTGGCCGAGCAGTTAACGTCAGCACGGGGAGGGCCGCGCCAGAATTGGCCGCCTTTGCGCAGGTCACGTCGCCCTGATCGGTGCTGAATTCAGAAGCGGACGAGAGGCGGAGGAGGTAGAACGCATTGGTGGCCGACGTCTGCGGTGCGAAAGTATAGGTTGCCAGGCGTTGATCTGACCCCGGCGCGGCAGAAACGGGCGCAGGCGGTGGGCCGGACGGGTTGGCAGTAGCGCCCAAATCGACTTCCAGCGCTGGAAGGGTGACCGCAATGGGAAAGGAGGGAGCTTCGACGGCCGGATCAACGTAGCCTGTCCCAAGTGCCCGCGTCGTAATGCTGAATGCATTGCTTTCGCCGGACGAATTGGCTTGCAGCACCGCAGTGAATCCACAGCCCCGCTCGGTCGTCGTCGAGGCGCAAAGTGATACCTGGAATGCTGCGCCGCCGGGGCTAAAACTTGCCGTTGGGGTGTTTCCGCAGGTCGTGCCGTTCGACCAATGGTAAGTGACCGTCGCTTGCGCCGGAAACGCAAATCCCAAAATCGCCAATGCACTAGCCGCGAGAATGCGTGAAGTTGACATGCAGTTCATTTTTTCGCTTAGGCGGGAGCTCCGCCGTTAAGACATCTGGTTCGACACTGTTTATGGACAGTGATTCAGGTTTCTTCCAGACTGCCGAACCACAGAAAATCTCCTGTTGGTATGCGCCCCACTACTGGCGCTGCGAATCGAAGCATCGGTGTCACTTTGACGTACCCCGAGGATTTCATAATGATTGCGTGACATGGAGAGTGCGGACGACAAGTGAGTGAACGGAAATTATAAAGGGTTTCCCCTTTAAAACTTTTTCCTGCGCGCAACAAAGTGTTGGATTTTAAGACTGTTTTTCCAGGCGTTTTGCAGCCTCATAGCGCGCCTTGTTTTCCGCGTTGGGTGGATATAGACCCGGCAATGTAGCGCCACTTAATACTTCCTGCATGATCCAGTTTTCAATGCGCTCCTGCTCTGGCGCGGCTGCGACGATCTCATCGAGTAATGCGGCGGGAATGAGCACCGCGCCATCGTTATCAACCACCACCACATCGTCTGGAAATACCGCTACACCGCCGCAGCCGATCGGCTCCTGCCAATTGACGAACGTGAGCCCTGCCACCGAAGGTGGTGCCGCGGCGCCTTGGCACCACACCGGCAGATTGGTGCCCAGCACACCTGCAACGTCTCGCACCACACCATCGGTCACCAGGGCGGCGACACCACGCTGCTGCATGCGCGCGCAGAGGATATCGCCGAAGATACCTGCGTCAGTGACACCCATCGCGTCGACCACTGTTATGCAACCCGCGGGCATGGCCTCAATGGCTGCGCGCGTTGAGATCGGCTTGGACCAGGATTCCGGCGTCGCAAGGTCCTCACGACCCGGCACGAACCGCAACGTGAAGGCACGTCCGACCAGGCGCGACTGATCGGGTCGCAGCGGGCGCGTGCCGCGCATCCACACATTACGCAGCCCTTTCTTGAGCAACAAGGTGGTGATGGTCGCGGTGGTCACATTGGTAAGCGTTTTAATTACGTCGGCATCGAGGGTCATGGCGTGCTCTCTCTAAATGAGGTGGGATGGCGCAATGATATCCCCGGTCGCGATCTCGAGGTGCAAGAAAGTGATATTGGTCACTAGCACTGGCGCGGAGTTCAGAGCATTTATAGTCTGCGATGCCCGCCAAATGGCGATCTATATTAAACCCCCAAAAAATCTGTCGATTCGCACAAGGCAAAAAATCTGCTGTTGCTTTTACCCGGCGTAAATCAACCCCCCTATTGCACACCATCACTTCCAACCGCATCCCGATGCACGCAATCGGTTAGCGGTGATGTCAGGTATATTGTTGAAAAATAAGACACGCCAATTGAATTCCAAATTCAACCATTGCTAGTTGAGGAGAAAAAATGAAACGCAGAGATTTTTTATCAGTGACTGGCGCCAGCGCACTTGCGGCAGCGTTTTCTCCGTTGGCGAACGCGCAGGCCTACCCAAGCAAGCCGATTAAATTCGTTGTCGGCTTTGCTCCGGGCGGGGCGACCGATGTCGTCGGGCGGCTGATGGCCAAAAAAATTGGCGATGCGCTCGGACAACCGATCATCATTGAGAACAAGGCGGGTGGCAGCAGTAATATTGGTGCGGAAGCGGTGTTCAGAGCCGCGCCGGATGGCTATACCTTCTATGTCTCAGCAATTACCAGCGCAATCAATGTTTCACTATTCCCGAAATTGCCATTTGATTTCGCTAAGGATTTTGAACCGGTCGCATTGTTTGCGAATGTGCCAAACATTCTTGTTGTGCATCCTTCGGTGCCGGCTAAAACGGTGAAGGAGTTGATTGATCTGGCGCGCGCGCAGCCGGGCAAGCTTTCCTATGCCTCAAGTGGTTCCGGAACCTCAATCCACCTGTGCGGCGAATTGTTCAAGATGCTGGCGAAGGTCGATATGGTGCATATCCCCTACAAAGGCAGCGCGCCGGCGATGACCGATATGATCGGCGGGCAGGTGCAAGTGATGTTCGACAATATGCCTTCCGCATTGCCGCACGTGAAAGCCGGAAAATTGCGTGCCCTGGCAGTCACCAGCGCGCAGCGTTCGCCCTCAGCGCCGGACGTAATCACGATGGGCGAGGCGGGCGTACCCGGTTTCGACGTGCAGTCCTGGTTCGGGCTGGTGGCGCCGAAGGGAACGCCCAAAGACATCATCGCGCGGGTTAATGCCGAGGCGGTCAATGCGCTCGCAACGGCCGAGATTAAGGAGCGCTTCCTGGATCTGGGTGCAGTCCCCGCACCGATGTCGCCGGAAGCTTTTGGTGACTTCATCCGTGCTGAAATTATCCGCTGGAGTGAGGTGGTGAAGGCGTCGGGCGCGAAGGTTGAGTGATACGGTAACGGCGAATGCAGAGCGCGACACCTTTGTTGCAGCCACAACAAGTTGGGTCGAACGCGCGGTCATTGGTCTGAACCTGTGCCCGTTTGCCAAGGCGGTGCACGCGAAGGGGCAGATTCGCTATTCGGTGTGCGCGGGCGTCACCCCGGAAACGCTGTTGATCGAACTCATAAACGAGCTGCAATATCTCGCCGCCGCGAACCCCGCCGTCACCGATACCACCTTGCTGATCCACCCGTTCGTGTTTGCAGATTTTCTCGACTACAACGATTTTCTTGAGGTCGCGGACGCCGCGATTGCCGAGCTAAAACTCGACGGCGTGATGCAAATTGCAAGCTTTCATCCTCATTATCAGTTTGCTGATACCCGAGCCGACGACATCAGCAATTTCACCAATCGTTCGCCATATCCGACCCTGCATCTGCTGCGGGAGGCGAGCGTGGCGCGCGCGGTGGAGGCGTTTCCGGACGCGGTGGATATTTTTGAGAAGAATATTGAAACCATGACGAAGCTGGGCCATTCAGGGTGGGAAAAACTGCGCTAACTGACTGGAAAACAGCCCCATTCACGGCTTTTTGATCTATATCAAATTGCAAATCTCGCCTGCCGCCAGAATTACATCATTGCCAGCAAAAATGCACGTCCCGGTTCAAGGGGTGTGCCTTCCGGAGAAGTAGGATGGAAAGTCTGCCTGAAAGTTCGCCTGTCGAAAGCCGATCACGGGAAACGCGTGTATTCGTCTTTTTGACCGTGGTGCTGGCACCGATGATCGCGGTCGCCATCGT
>JBKJVA010000280.1:0-5084 GCA_046589675.1 Usitatibacteraceae bacterium | reverse complement strand
CATGATGACAATTTTGTTATCTGTTGTCGTAGCCATCGCCATCATCTGGGCTCTTGCCTATCACGCCGTAACTGCTGCTGTATGGACGGTCGTCGTGGGCCTGCTGCTGCTGTTGCTTTCGTTCGGTGGCGCGCTCACAGGCGTGTTTGCAGGATTGGTTTGGACTGCATATCTTGTGTTCGCGGTTGTTGGCAATCTCAAATCAATTCGCCAAAGTCTATTGACCGCGCCGATCTTCAAGATCTACAAGAAGTTGCTTCCGCAAATGTCGCAAACCGAGCGTGAAGCGCTCGATGCCGGCACCGTGTGGTGGGATGGCGATCTTTTTAGTGGAAAGCCAGACTGGAACAAGCTGCTCGACTACCCTGCGCCCAAGATCACTGCAGAGGAGCAGGCTTTCATCGATGGCCCAACCGAAGCACTATGTGCGATGGCAGATGAGTGGCAAATTTCCCATGAGCTCTACGATTTGCCGCCGCACGTCTGGCAGTTCATCAAAGACCAGGGCTTTCTTGGCATGATCATCCCTAAAGAATACGGTGGAATGGGTTTTTCGGCATACGCGCACTCACAGGTGGTAATGAAAATTTCCACCCGCAGTGGTACAGCAGCGGTATCGGTGATGGTACCCAATTCGCTTGGACCAGGCGAATTGCTGGTGCACTATGGCACGCCGCAACAGAAGGCTCATTACCTGCCACGCCTCGCCAAAGGCTTGGAGCTACCGTGCTTTGCCCTGACTGCGCCAGATGCGGGTTCAGACGCCGCTTCGATGCCGGACGTCGGCATCGTTTGCAAACAAATGTGGGAAGGCCGTGAAACGCTGGGCCTGCGCATCACCTGGGAAAAGCGCTATATCACGCTGGGACCGGTCGCAACGCTCCTTGGCCTCGCCTTCAAATGCTTTGATCCCGACAAACTAATCGGTGAGCAAAGCGAGCTTGGTATTACGTGCGCACTGATTCCCACCTCGCATGCAGGGGTGAATATCGGACGTCGCCACTTTCCGTTGAATGCGGCATTCATGAACGGTCCGAATTCCGGAAAGGACGTATTTATCCCCATGGACTGGGTGATCGGCGGACAGGCCATGATCGGCCAGGGCTGGCGTATGTTGATGGAGTGCCTGGCTGCAGGCCGTTCAATTTCGCTGCCTGCACAATCAATTGCCGCGGGAAAGTTTGCCTCGATGGCCACGGGCGCCTACGCACGGGTGCGCCAGCAATTCAAGACGCCAATCGGCAAGTTTGAAGGCATCGAAGAACCGTTGGCGCGAATCGGTGGCTACACCTACCTGATGGACGCCTGCCGCACGGTGACCGCAGGCGCACTGGACATGGGAGAGAAACCCTCGGTGGTCTCGGCTATTTCCAAATATCACATGACCGAACGCATGCGCATCGTGCTCAATGATGCGATGGACGTTCATGGCGGCAAAGGCATTTGTATGGGACCGAATAATTATCTCGGTCGTGCCTATCAGTCGATACCGATTGCCATTACCGTCGAAGGTGCCAATATTCTCACGCGCTCGCTCATTATCTTCGGTCAAGGCGCGATTAGATGTCACCCTTGGGTGCTGAAGGAAATGCAGGCGGCACAGGAAAACGCCATCGAGAAATTTGACGAGGCATTCTGGAGTCATATTTCCTTTACGCTTTCGAATGCCGCCCGCGCAATGTGGACCGGTATCTCGGGCGCGCGCGGTCTGCCAGCACCCGCGTGCAATGACACCAAGCGCTATTACCAGCAGTTGACGCGCTTTTCGACGGCCTTTGCACTGTTGGCTGATGTCAGCATGTTTGTCATCGGCGGATCGCTGAAACGCAAAGAGAAATTATCTGCACGCCTGGGTGACGTGCTTTCGCTGTTGTATTTATCGTCTTGTGTGTTGAAGTTTTACGACCAGCGTGGCCGACAAACCGATGAACTGCCGTTTCTGCGCTGGGCTTTGTATGATTCCGCATTCAAGATCCAAGTGGCGATGGACGGCATCATCGATAATTTTCCGAATCGCGCCGTCGCATTCGTACTGCGTCGCCTGGTCTTCCCACGTGGTCTCACGCTGATTCAGCCTACCGATGAGATGGGCCATCAAGTGGCAACGTTACTCATCCAGCCATCAGCGGCACGCAGTCGCCTGATTGCCGGGATGTATCTTCCCCGCAGTGAGTCAGATTTGATGGGCAAGCTCGAAGCAGCGATGCACGCCGTCATTGCTGCAGAACCGATCGATGCCAAGGTACGCGCCGCGAAGAAGGCCGGCCGCCTGAGTAGCCATGGTGCCGACGCGCAGTACGAGGAGGCCATGAAGCTCTCGGTAATCACGGAAACCGAACTGGCGCTATGGAAACGTGCGCGCGTACTGCAACACGACATCATCATGGTCGATGACTTCGACCTCCACTTCGGGAAACAGGCCAGCAGCGCTCCACCAGTATGGCGCGAAGCAAAGGCGGCGGAATGACCAAAAAAGTTTATGTCGTCGATGGTGCGCGTACCCCGTTTCTGAAGGCCAAAGGCCGACCAGGACCATTTTCAGGTGGAGATTTGGCGGTTGGCTGCGCGCGCCCACTGTTATCCAGACAACCATTCCCGCCGTCCGCATTTGATGAAGTGATTGTCGGTGCCGCGATGCCCTCGGCCGATGAAGCCAACATCGGGCGGGTGGTCGCATTGCGATTGGGCTGCGGCGACAAAGTACCGGCGTGGACGGTGATGCGAAATTGCGCGTCGGGTATGCAGGCGCTCGATTCCGCCTGCATGAATATTCTGGCGGGCAAATCAAATCTGGTGTTGGCCGGTGGTACCGATGCGATGAGTCATGCGCCTTTGCTGTTCGGTCCCGCCATGGTGAACTGGCTGGCGGATTGGTATGCGGCCAAGTCGTTGGGCCAGCGTGCTGCCGTGGCGGTGAAATTCCGGCCCGCTTATCTCGCACCGGTTATTGCCATTCTCAAAGGCCTCACTGATCCGATCGTAAAACTAACAATGGGACAGACTGCCGAAATCGTCGCTAAACGCTTCGGCATTACGCGAAACATGATGGATGAATTCGCCGCCGAATCGCATAAAAAAGTATTGGCAGCACGCGCGGCTGGGCATTTCGGCGAGATCGAAGCGCTGATCGACATCAAAGGCAATGTGTATCAGGAAGATGATGGCGTGCGCACCGATTCCACCCCGGAACGGCTGGCAAAGTTGCGACCGGTGTTCGACAAGACCTACGGTAATGTGACCGCCGGCAATTCTTCGCAAGTCACCGATGGTGCAGCGATGCTGATCCTCGCCTCAGAGGCCGCGGTGGCCAAATTTGATCTCGAACCACTGGGTGCCATCGTCGATTCGCAATGGAGCGCGCTCGATCCCAGTGAGATGGGGCTGGGCCCGGTGCATGCCATCACGCCCATGCTGCAACGGCACGGACTGGGTTTGCATGATCTGGACACACTCGAAATCAACGAAGCCTTTGCAGCACAGGCGCTCGGTTGTCTGGCTGCGTGGGAGTCTGAAGTGTATTGCACGGAAAAGCTGGGGCTCGACCAGGCCGCATTTGCCAAACTCGGCAAAATGGATCGCAGCAGATTCAACGTCGATGGCGGTGCCATTGCCATCGGCCATCCGATTGGTGCATCAGGTGCCCGCGTGGTGCTGCATGCACTCAAAACGCTTCAACGCAGCGGCGGCAAGCGTGCCGCCGCTGCGCTTTGCATCGGTGGTGGTCAGGGCGGCGCGATGTTGCTCGAACGCGCCTGATTTTTTGCATCGTGCACTCCTGACCCTCATGTGGCCACGTGCGATACTTTTCGATCTCGACGATACGTTGTTTGATCACCGGCGTGCGTCTGGTATGGCAATAGGAGCCTTGCACGCCGCCCACGCGCCAGCGCTTTGTTTTGAACAGTTCGCGTTAAAGCATGCAGAAGTGCTGGAAGCCTTTCACACGCGCTTTCTCAACGGCGAATTCACGCTCGACGAGGCCCGCGTGGCCCGCATGCAAACGCTGTTCGCGGCGTTTGATCTAAAACTGGACGCATCGGCCGCTGAGCGTGCGGCACGTTTGTATCGTGAACAGCACCGGGCCAACCGCCATCTGCTGCCAGGGGTCATGGAACTGTTGGAAACGCTGCGTGAACATTGTCGGCTTGGTATCGTTACCAATAACAGCACGGTCGAGCAAATTGACAAGCTGCGCGCACTGGACATTGCGCGTTTTTTCGATGCGGTGGTGATCTCGGAAGAGGTGGGCGTCACCAAACCTGATCCGAAAATATTCTCTATTGCACTGGAGCGCATCGGTGCCTCAGCGCGGGACACTGTGTTCGTCGGCGACAACTGGACCAACGACATCGGCGGCGCAGTCAATGCCGGCATGGCGGCAGTATGGCTCAATCACAATGACAAAACTCCAGCATTGACGGACATTGCAGAGCAAAAACGGCTGGAAAACCGCACCAGTATTGGAGTTGACCATTCATACTTCGGCACGATTGCTTCGCTGACACCTCTCGCGTCAGTGATTGCCGCCATTCAAACAGTATTCAAGAATCGATCTCCCGGAGTAACACAACATGAACAACTGGCAACACTGGCGACTTGAAACAGACGCCGACAATCTCGCCTGGCTGACGTTTGATCGGGCCGGGACCAGCACCAATACGTTCTCGAGCGAAGCACTGCGTGAACTCGCCGACATCTGCCAAAGCTTGCAAGCACTGGCCAAAAAGCCGAGTGGCCTCGCCATTAGCTCGGCCAAGGAAAACGGTTTCGCAGCGGGCGCCGACATCGATGAATTCACCACGCTGAAAAGCGCAGAGGAAGCGTTTGCATTCACCACGCTTGGTAACGTCGTATTCGACCAGGTGGCAGTACTGCCATTTCCGACGGTCGCGCTGATTCACGGTTTTTGCATGGGTGGAGGCACCGAACTTGCCCTCGCCTGCAAATACCGCATCATGGACGACGGGCCAAAAACAAAAATGGCGCTGCCCGAAGTGATGATCGGTATCGTACCTGGCTGGGGCGGTGCCAAGCGCATGCCAGTGCTGATCGGTGCCGGTCAGGCGCTCGATTTGATGCTGACA
>JBKJVA010000181.1:0-4811 GCA_046589675.1 Usitatibacteraceae bacterium | reverse complement strand
CGGGCCCGATGCGCTGCTGCTTAATTTCAAGACAGTGCGCTTTTTTTTCGCGCCGACACTGGATAACAAGTCCGTTGCCATCTCGCCTGACGTCAAACCCGCACAGCTTGAAATCATCAATCGGATGAAGCTGGTCGATGGCGCGTGTGGCGAGTGGCGCGAACGCATCGCAATGGCCATGCAGGAGATCAAACCGGTGCGGCTGCGCGTGACCTTTACGGGCAACTTTCCACGCAGTTGTGGCGAGCGTGTCTGGAATATCTCCCTGCTCGATCACGCCAGATTTGTCGGCGGCGTCTTCGCCGGTCTCTGGCGCGCCAGCGGAGGCAAATGGGAAGGTGCGGTGAAGCTGCTGCCCACGCCCGCAAAAGCCAAATTGATCGCAACGACCGAATCCCCGCCGCTGGCCGACGTCGTGCGTGACATCAACAAATTTTCCAATAACGTCATGGCGCGGCAGTTGTTCCTGACGCTGTCTGCAGACGCCTGGGTCGGCAGCGTCAAGGAGCCCGGCAACGCAAGCCGCTCCGCGCAGGTCGTCAAGGAGTGGCTCTCCAGAAAAAACATCGCCGCACCTGAACTGGTGCTCGAAAACGGCTCTGGTCTCTCGCGTAACGAGCGCATCAGCGCTTCCACACTTGCGCAAATGCTCGATGCAGCATGGCGTTCGAGCGTCATGCCCGAGTTCATGTCGTCGATGTCGCTGCTGGGACTCGATGGCACCTTACGCCGGCGCAATCGCGGCGAGAGCATTGCCGGTCAGGCACACGTTAAAACCGGCACCTTGAATGACGCGCGGGCAATCGCAGGTTATTTACTGGACCAAAGCGGCCGACGCTGGATTGTCATCATGATGGCCAATCATCCCAATGCCGTGCAGACGCAGACGGCGCAGGATGCGTTGATTAACTGGGTGTTTTCGCGGCCTTAAGCTTTGGCTCTGTCATTTCGAACCCAGCCGTATCGGGTGAGAAATCTGCTTTATCAAAATATTGAGGAGAAGCGGATTCCACTGCGCTCAAAATCACAACGCGTTTTTCCATTTAACACGGCCACATCCATCTCGAACTGAAGCCCGGACCATTCCAGCACAGCGTCGAGCGCTATAATTGCCTGCGAACTACCGCTCAATCTTTGAGCAACGTCATCACCCATTCTGTCAAGACCACACTCTTGAATCCGGCTATCGCCAAATTATTTGCAGCAGCCAGGGCGTTTCGATTCAAACCGCGACTCCTCACGCACCTGCATACCTACAGGCGCGAAGATTTTTTCGTTGACTTGGGCGCAGGCGTCACGGTCGCCATGGTGGCATTACCGCTGGCCATGGCGTTCGGCATCGCCAGCGGTGTGCGGCCAGAGCAAGGCATCGCTACCGCGATCATTGCCGGATTTCTCATCTCGGTGCTGGGTGGATCGCGAGTACAAGTTGGTGGACCGGCGGGCGCATTCGTTGCGCTGCTCTACAGCATCGCCGAAAAATACGGCGTGGCGAATATGTTGATCGCCACGATGATGGCAGGTGCCATGCTATTCGCGATGGGCGCGTTCAGAATGGGAAATCTGGTGCGCCTCATCCCGATATCCATCGTCATCGGGTTTACGGCGGGTATCGCCATCATCATTGCCATTTCGCAGGTCAAGGATTTGCTGGGACTCGACATCCTGAAACCCCAATCGAATTTCTTTTCGCAGATTGCAATGATTGGCGAGCGAATACACACCTTCAATTGGCGCGCGTTGGCCGTGGGACTGGTATCGCTGGCGTTGATCGTGTTTTGGCCGGCACCTAAATCAGCGCAGGCCATTCTCACGGCACAGTCGGTGCGCTGGCGCGTCATCACCGCAAAGCTGCCGTCCACCATCGTGGTGCTGGTCTTGTCATCGTTTGTGGTCTGGTGGTTAAATTTGCCGGTCGAAACCATCGGCAGCAAATTTGGCGAACTGCCTCGCGGACTGCCGATGCCGCAGTTTCCCGCCTTTGACTGGGACACGGCCCGCAATCTGGTGGCACCAGCAATTGCGATTGCGCTGCTATGCGCGATCGAATCGTTACTGTGCGCGCGTGTCGCCGACGCGATGATTAACGATCGACACGATCCCAATCAGGAACTGATGGCGCAGGGTATCGCTAATTTCTTTACGCCATTTTTTGGCGGCATCGCGGCAACGGGCACCATCGCGCGCACCATGACCAACGTGCGCTCAGGCGCACGTTCGCCGGTAGCGGGAATCGTGCACGCGATTACGTTACTACTCATCATTGTCGTGGCGGCACCGTTGGCCGGTCTGATTCCGCTTGCTGCGTTAGCGGCGATATTGCTATGGGTGGCTTACAGCATGGCCGACTGGAGTGAATTCGCCAAGCTCCGGCAGTATTCGATGTTCTATCGAATTACCATGCTTTCGACGTTTTTTCTCACTGTCGTGTTTGATATCGTGGTTGCCGTAGAAGTAGGATTGATCCTTGCCAGCCTGTTTTTCATCTATCGCATGTCTTCGCTCACGCGTGTCGTCAGCATAGACTTACCGCTCGATCAATCGCGCCTGCCTGACGGCCGTGTCGTCGGTGCCGTGCGTATCTTCGGTTCGTTATTTTTTGGCTCGGTAACGAAGCTCGAACAGTTGCTCGACCCAAAGGGCAAGCTGCCCGATGTGCTAATCCTGGAAATGCATCAGACCATTAACATGGACAACTCCGGACTTGACGCGCTCGAAAGTCTTCACAAACTCATCACCAGGCAAGGCGGACTGATGATGGTTGCAGGTGCCAACGAGCAGCCGCTGATGCTGATGAAACGTAGCGGTTTCGTCAAGCGCCTCGGCGAGGATAACCTGCGCGCCTCGCTCGAAGACGCACTTTATATGGTTGGCGCACCCAGGGATATTTTGGTGGATCGCGAAGGTGCCTGATTGAGTTCTGCGCTGGTCGCGAAATGCGCAACGAGAAAATCCACAAGCTTCTTACTTGTTGGGACGGCGTCATGCAAGCACTTCGGAAAATCACCATGCAAAAGCTCCCTACCCTATTCATTTCTCACGGCTCTCCTATGCACGCAATCAACGCAGGCGCGGCGGGCGATGTGTGGGCGGCGCTTGCAAACCAAATACCGAAACCGAAAGCTGTTTTGATGGTGACCGCGCATTGGGAATCCAATCTCCCCATGCTGTCCGGCAACGCCAAGCCATCGATGATTTACGATTTCGGCGGCTTTCCGGAAGCACTCTATGCGATCAACTATCCCGCACCCGGCGCGCCCGACATTGCCGAAAAAGCGCAGGCACTGTTAAAGGCTGCGGGATTGACAGCCGGCATCGATGGCTGCCGTGGCTTTGATCACGGCACATGGGTGCCACTGTTAAAAATGTACCCAAACGCGGACGTGCCGGTCGTGCAGCTTTCGGTGCAGACGGATATGAATCCGCGTCACCACTTCGATGTCGGTCGCGCGCTCGCACCGCTGACCAAGGAAGGAGTGTTAATCGTCGGCTCGGGACACCTCACGCACAACCTGCATGACTGGATGATGTTGCGCCGACAAACGGCACACGCGGCCTATGCCCAGACGTTTCAACGCTGGGTATTCGATCATTTAGCGGCGCACGACATAGAAGCCCTTACCCGCTATCGCGAAGAGGCACCAGACGCCGTACGTGCCCACCCGACCGAAGAACATTTGCTGCCCTTATTTGTCGCACTGGGTGCCGCCGGTGAGGATGCGAAACCCGAGCGCGTGTTTGACGGGTTTGAGGGGAACGCGTTGGCGATGGATGCGTATCGTTTCGGGTAGTTCGTGTCGACGTCCACCTGTCCGCAGTCAGCGCTTCAAGTAGCGCAACGAAATATAGAGGATCAATAGGGATCAATAGGGATCAATAGCAGGATCAATAGGGTCAGTATCGATTGATCCCCATAGAAAATCAATCGATACTCACCCTATTGATCTGCTATTGATCCTGCTATTGATCCCTTTTGCGGCGTCCCGCTTGAACGCCGGGTTAGGTTGCGGACGGTACATAACTAAACATGAAATATGCGCAAACAGGCCAGCCAACAAAGCCGCCAAGGCTAAGCGCAAGTGACCCGACAACGCGCTCGACAAGAAAACCGAGTAGTGAGGCCACAAGGCCAATAACAAAGATGACGATGGGCGCCCACCAAACAACAGACCAGCCGTAATACACAAGATAGGCGAGACCAGTAAGCATGCCGGCAAAGGCTGAAATATTGAGTGCTAGTGCGAAAGACTGGCTTGCCCCTTGAAAATTTTTTACGTGTAACTGCTGATAGAAAACAAAGATGCCGAAAACGCAGTAGAACACGATTGATGGCCATGAAAGAGATTGCATCTGCTCCTTTTATTGAGTAACCCAACTTTGATGTAGCCCTCCTAAATGACGCTTTATAAACCGTCATTTAGGGGGGGCAGTTGAAAAAAGATAAACGTGATCAAGCGTTTGAGGCAATTTAGCAAGGATCAATAGGGTCAGAGGATCAATAGGGTCAGAGGATCAATAGGGTCAGTATCGATTGATCCACATAGAAAATCAATCGATACTGACCCTATTGATCACTATTGATCACGAAGTCCTGCGTTACTCGATCGGGCGTTGCGGCAGCCTTGATCTTGTCGAGGCAAACTTTAATGGAACCGGGTGATGCCAGATATGGGAGCGTGACGGCCACTAAGAACCTCCGTTTTTGATTGTGATGGCTAACTTTGATGTAGCCCTCCTAAATGACGCTTTATAAACCGTCATTTAGGGGGGGCAGTTGAAAAAAGATAAACGTGATCAAGCGTTTGAGGCAA
>JBKJVA010000351.1:0-4765 GCA_046589675.1 Usitatibacteraceae bacterium | reverse complement strand
TGAAAGCCGTGTTCGGCATCCGGTTTCAACCCGCTCAAATTGGCCTCTACACGGACCTTGTCGCCCACTGTCGAGAAAGTCACTGTGCCGCTAGCAGTATTGCCACGCGTTGGCTCGAGTTTTGCGGTCGCTACCGGTCCGGGTGCAACGAAATTCGCGCAACCAGCTAATCCAAAGGCGACCACAATACTGAGTATTCTACGGTTCAAGTTCAACTCCCGAATTTGGCAAGTCCATTACTTCTTGACGGTCTTTGCATCCGGCACGGCCGCAGCACCCTTCACAACAGGCACTGCCGACGTCGGCGGGGGAGCAACCGCCACCACGATCGGCGTCGGCTTCGGAATTGGTTTGCCCATTTTTTTCATATTCGCCTGGTAGTTCTTGACGGCGCGCTCTTCTGCGGCAACTTGCAGCTCCTTGCCTTTTTCCGCCGTCGCTTTATCTTTCTCGGCCTTTGCGGCAACCGCCACGGGATCAGGCGGTGGCGCAGGAGGCAGCTTAGCAAATCCGCTGACGCTAAACCCTGCGAAGGCAAGGGATCCAATCAAAATACGCATATTCATATTTTCCTGCTCCTTAGTCGTCGCCACTGGCGGGCTGCACAACGCCGGAAATGTTTCCAGGGCGTTTTCCTGATTTTACGTCGTCATACCAAAGCTCATGATGTTCTTTGGCCCACGTTTCATCGACAACACCCTTACGCATCCCCTGGTAGGCACCCTCAGTGCCTATCGTTCCCAAGTAGATATGCGCGAGTGCCATACACGAAAACAAGATCGCACCAGTAGCGTGGATTAAATTGGCTTGCCCCATCAGTTCTCTTGCTGTATTCCAGTTTGGAAACAGCATGATCACACCGGACGCCGTAACCAGGGTACCCAACAGCACCACACCCAGCCAGAACCAAACCTTTTCGCCCCCGTTGAAACGACCGCACGGAATTTCCTTGTCAGAGAGCATCCCGCCAAATTTCGACAGCCAGACAAAATCCTCTCGGGACATAAAGTTGTCTTTCACATAAATGAAAAACGCCACAATGATTGAAAATGCAAATAACGGTCCGACGAAATTATGAATGGGCACGGAGATCGCCAGCACCCATGAATAAGCCGATGCGCCCAATACCGGCAACAAGACATACTTGCCGAACAGTGTCAAGAGGCCCGTCAATGCCAGAATCACAAAGGAAATTGCCATGGTCCAGTGGGACATACGTTCGGCACTGTTGAAACGCTCGATCAGCCGCCCGGTCGGCTTGTCATGCAGTTTGATTGAGCCCTTGATGGCATAGAACAGCAGCAGCAGCACCGGTACAATCAGCAACGCAATGCCACCGTAGAAAGTCACCGGGCCATTACGAACCGCGCGCCACCAATGGCCGTCAGCCTCCACCAGCACATTCATTTCGCGCCCCGGGACGGACGCATACTGCGGTTTTTGCTCTACGTCCGACCACTTCGGTGGTTGGTTCCAGCCGATGGCGGCGGTACTACCGGCAGGCAACGTTGGCGCGGCCTTGGCCGTTTCAGTGACGGGGGCGACTGGCGCGGCGGCGATGGGAGCCGGCGCAACACCCGTTGCGACGGGCGGATTGGCAGGTGCAGCGGGCTGCTGTGCAAGTGCACCACCGGCCACCACTAGCAAACCAATAATGCAGGTTGTGGCATATTTTCCGAAATTCATGATCATCGCCCTCTTCTCCTATTTTTTTACGTCTGTGCGAAGGTACTCGTTCTGGGCAGTATTGCGTTGCGCTAGCGCGGCTTCCCATTTCTTCTTGTCACCGCCGAATATCGCCCCCTCTGCAGCGCGCGTGTCTTTCTTGCCGGCATAGAGTTTCTCGGACTTCGCCGTTTGATCAATTTCGCCGCAGGCGACAAGTGTCAAGGTCAACGAAGACGCAGCAACCAGACAAGCAATACGGCGGGCCGTCATGTTTTTGCTCCCGCCGGCGCAGTCTTCGCGGTGGTTTTGTACGCCATCGCCCAGCCCCAGATCTCTTCGCCTTTGCCACGGCGCTGCACGCGTTGCTTGTAGATCGACGTGATGACGTCGCCATCGCCCGCCAGCAGCGCCTTGGTCGAGCACATTTCCGCGCATGCGGGTAACTTGCCTTCGGCCAGACGATTACGACCGTACTTCTTGAATTCTGCCTCAGTGCCGTTCTCCTCCGGCCCACCGGCGCAGAAGGTGCATTTGTCCATTTTGCCGCGCAGTCCAAATGCTCCCGCTTGCGGGAATTGCGGCGCGCCGAACGGGCATGCGTAAAAACAATAACCGCAACCGATGCACAAATCCTTGTCGTGCAAGACCACACCTTCTTCGGTCTTGTAGAAGCAATCCACCGGACACACCGCCATACATGGCGCATCGGTGCAGTGCATGCAGGCCACCGAGATGGAACGCTCGCCGGGTTTGCCGTCATTGACGGTGACAAGACGGCGACGATTCACGCCCCAGGGAACTTCGTGTTCGTTTTTGCATGCGGTCACACAGCCGTTGCATTCGATGCAACGCTCGGCGTCACAGATAAATTTCATTCTTGCCATGATTATTTCTCCGATTATCCCTGTCGTTAAGCCGCTGCAACCTGGCAGAGCGTGGTTTTGGATTCTTGCATCATCGTCACACTGTCGTAACCGTAGGTTGTCGCAGTATTGACCGCTTCGCCGCGCACAATCGGTGCTGCGCCATCAGGGTACTTGTCGAGTAGGTCCTTGCCTTGCCACCAACCAGCGAAATGGAACGGTATGAAGGTCGTGCCCGATGCCACGCGCTCGGTCAGCATCGATTTAACCTTGATCCTGGCACCCGTCGGCGAATGGACCCAGACATACTGGTTGTTCTTGATACCGCGCGCCTCGGCGTCTTTGGGGTTGATCTCCACAAAATTCTCCTGCTGCAATTCGGCCAGCCACGGGTTAGACCGGGTCTCGTCGCCGCCACCCTCGTACTCGACGAGACGGCCTGAAGTGAGAATCAGCGGAAAGTCTTTGCTGATGTCCTTGTTCTTATCCTGGATGGTTTTGTAAAGGGTATGCACGCGCCAGAATGCAGCCTTGTCGGCGTGGGTTGGATATTTTGCGACCAGATCCGGACGCGGACTATAGATGGGCTCGCGGTGCTGCGGCACGGCGTCCGGAAAATTCCACACCACGGCACGCGCCTTGGCGTTACCGAACGGATGACAACCGTGATTTTGCATACACACGCGAATGATGCCACCGGAGAGATCGGTCTTCCAGTTCTTGCCCTCTGCGGCCTTTTGTTCGGCTTCGGTCAGTTCGGCCCACCAGCCCAGTTTCTTCATGAGAACGTGGTCAAATTCGGGATAGCCGGTGGTGATATCGGCACCTTTTGAGTGGGAACCATCCTCCGCCAGCAAATTGACGCCATCCCGGTCAACGCCGAAGTTAGCGCGGAAGTTACCGCCCCCCTCCATGACATGCTTGCTCGTATCGTATAGATTCGGCGAGCCCGGATGCTTGAGCGCGGCGTTACCGTAGCAGGGCCACGGCAGACCGAAATAATCACCGTTCATGTTGTACCCGGTTTCCTTATCCACCACGTCCTTGGTACAACGCAGGGTCTTCACGTCGAACGCGTCCATATTGCGCATGTGCGCCTTCAGCCGCTCCGGTGATTGGCCGCTGTAGCCGATCGTCCACGTGCCAGCGTTGATTTCCCGCAGGATGTCTTCAACGACGGGTTCATCGCCTTTGAGCGCGATATTCTGCTTACCGTTGGCTTTGCCGACCAGTTGATCGCCGAAGCCAAACTTCTTGGCAAACAGATACATGATGGTGTGATCGGGCTTCGATTCCCACAGCGGCTCAATGACTTTTTCGCGCCACTGAAGCGAACGATTCGACGCCGTCACACTGCCGACCGTTTCAAACTGCGTCGCGGCGGGCAACAGATACACGCCTTCCTGCCGATCCGGCATCGCGGCGGTCGCGGTTGGATAGGGATCAATGACCACCAGCAAATCCAGCTTCTCCATCGCCTTTTTCATGTCGAGGCCGCGTGTCTGGGAATTCGGCGCATGGCCCCAATACACACAGGCACGCAGATTACTGTCTTGATCGATGAGCTCGTTTTTCTCAAGTACACCATCGATCCAGCGCGATACGGTCATGCCCGGTTTTTCCATCATCGCCTGGGAGGCATACTGCGCCTTGATCCAGTCGTAATCGACGTTCCAGACCTTGGCCCAGTGTTTCCATGAGCCTGTCGCCAAGCCATAGTAGCCGGGCAGTGAATCCGGGTTCGGTCCGACGTCGGTTGCGCCCTGAACGTTATCGTGACCGCGGAAAATATTGGCACCGCCACCCGATACGCCAATGTTGCCCAGCGCGAGCTGCAGGATGCACGACGCACGCACGATCGCGTTGCCGATTGTGTGCTGTGTCTGCCCCATGCACCAGACGATGGTGGACGGACGGTTCTTGGACATCGCTTCGGCAGCCGCATAGACCTCTGCTTCGGGTACACCGCAAGCTTCTTCAACCGCTTTGGGATTCCACTTCTTCAATACATCCTCTTTGACCTTGTCCATACCGTAGACGCGATCATTGATGTATTGTTTGTCTTCCCAGCCATTGCTGAAGATGTGATAAAGCATGCCAAACAGGAACGGGATATCCGTGCCGGAACGGATGCGGATGAATTGATCAGCCTTGGCCGCTGTGCGCGTGAAACGCGGATCGACCACGATCATGCGTGCGCCGTTTTCCTTCGCGTTCAGCATGTGCAGCATCGA
>JBKJVA010000160.1:0-5393 GCA_046589675.1 Usitatibacteraceae bacterium | reverse complement strand
GTCGTCGAAGCGAAGTTCCTGATGGGGCTCACCGATGCGATCTGGACCACGCTAAAAATTGCCACGCTCGGCTCATTGCTCGCCGCCATCCTCGGCGCGCCGCTTGGATTCCTATCGGCCAAAAACATGCACACGCCGATGCCGATTGCATGGCTTGCCCGCCGCGTACTCGATGTGGCGCGCTCCATTCACACGCTGGTATTTGGGCTGCTCATCGTCGGCATTGTCGGCTTGGGACCGATGGCGGGTATTCTCGCCATTGCACTGCACTCGATGGGCACCTGGGGCAAGCTTTATGCGGAGTCGATCGAGACGCTGGACATGCGACCCATAGAAGCGGTGCGCGCCACCGGTGCCACGCCGGCGCAGGTGTTCCTGTTCGCGGTATGGCCGGCATTGCTACCCAATTTCCTCTCCAACCATCTCTATATCTGGGAATACAACATTCGCGACTCCACCGTGCTCGGGTTAATCGGTGCGGGCGGCTTGGGGCTGCTGGTGTCAGAAGCCGTTTCGCTGTTTCAGTGGGGGCGGCTCGCCACCATTCTCATTGCAATTGTGCTGCTGGTGGTGGCGTTTGATGCGCTGTCGCGGAGGGTGCGCAGCGCGGTGCTTTGAGATAAAGCACTGTCATTTTGAACCTGGCATTATCGGCTGAGAAATCTTCTTTACCGTGAGCGGCGTACTTAGCCTTTGGTGCCCAGCGATGCTTGCTTTTTTGGCGTATGGCGGTTTCCCGATTCGGAATCGCCTGCAGTATGCAGAATGGCCTAAATTCCCCGGTACTTGTCTGCCTCCCCCGCAATTCGTGCCCCCTCTTCTGCAATCCGCCCCTTTGCACATTGAGACGGGATGGTCGCGACCGTATTCTCACTCCATCCCGTAAACTTATCTATCAAAGACGCTTCAAAACATGTTTAAACCTCTCGGCAATTTTATTCACAGAACCCCTTGGTGGGCCATTGCCCTATTCGGCTTGTTCACGTTGGTGGCACTGGTATTGTTCACCACGCCGATCCATGTAATCCGGCTGGCCGAAAGCGGCGCCACGGCCAGCGAGAAGCGCGCCATCAAACGCGAAATAGACCTGGCCTTTGGCGATAGCGCGCTCAATGTGGCCGAGGGCATCGTCAGCACGATGAAAGAGCGGGCGGTGGACCCGGCCCGAAAGGCCGAGCTTGACCGCGCACTCAACGAAATTGAGCGCGCGCGCAAGGAACTCTCAAATGCCCAAGCTGAGATCGGCAGCAACATGCGTTCGGCCGCGCGCGATGCTGCGGTAGCGGCACACGAAGCCGCAATTGACGTGGCGCGGACCGCAATCGAGTCGACCCAGGAAGCACGAGAAACCATCGAGGAGGCACGCCGGGAGGCAATCGATAAACTGCGCAACAAAGGTATCGATACGAGCGCGACCGAGAAGTCGTTTGATGAGCTGATCGTCGGCGCGAAGGAGCGCGAGCAGGGTGCCAAAGATGCGCTGAAATCGATTAAAAAGCTCCGCGACCGCGACGTCAGTGCCAACATCGATTTGGGCAAGGGATTGAAAGTCGAGATTGAGTCTAACGAACCCGTCAAGGCGGAGGGGAAAGGCGCTGTGGGTGAAACCGGCGCAACCAAGAATAGCGTCATCCCGGCGCCGCCAAAATTACCGGCCGCACCCACTAAATCGGGCGAAGTAAAAATGCCTGGCCTGGCAAGCGCACCCAGTCCGCCGAACGCGCCTCCCAGCGCGGGCGTGAATATCGGCATCAACGATTTGGGCATCCATTTGCCGCCGGTAGTGCCCCTGGTGCCGCTAGCGCCTGAAATTCGCGACGATATTCGCGCCAAGGTTGCCGGAGATTTTTGGCGCATCGGTGTGGGATCGGCGCTGATCCTCACCTTCATTCCCGTGTTCATCATGTTGATCATCGCCAAGTACTATATTGGCCGCTCGCGCCGTGCGCTGGCCCTGGCCGACATGAAAACCGAAGAGGCCGAGATCAGCAATGTGAACCGGCAGGTGACTGAAGCGCGCTTGCAGGCTTTGCAGGCACAGGTAGAGCCACACTTCCTGTACAACACCTTGGCCAACGTGCAGGCACTGACTGAAGTGGATCCGCCGGCCGCCAATCAAATGGTTGGGCACTTGATCGAGTATCTGCGCACCTCCTTGCCAAACATGCGCGAGAACTCCTCGACAGTGGGACAAGAAGTCGAACGGGTGCGCGCGTACCTCAATATTCTAAAAATGCGCATGGGTGCGCGACTGGAGTTTGGTATCGATGTTGCTGACGACCTGTTGGCGGCCCCGTTCCCACCCATGATGTTGCCCTCGCTGGTGGAAAACGCCATTAAACACGGGCTGGAGCCGCAGCGCGAAGGCGGGCGTATCGACGTGGTTGTCGCGCGGATTTTTACCGCAGAGGGCGACCGTATCCGTTTGCAAGTCAAAGATACCGGCCGGGGCCTGGCAGATGCACCAATCCAGACTGGCGGCGGTGTGGGGCTTACCAATTTGCGAGAGCGACTCAATGCGCTCTACGGTGATGCGGCGCGCTTCACGATCGAATCGAACCATCCGAAAGGCGTAGTGGCGACCATCGAGCTGCCAGCGACCCTGGCAGCACAGCAGGCCGCCTCGCCCATCACGGCGTCGCGCACCAGCATCGTGGCGGCACCCGCCCGGACCGGCTGGCGTCGCGCGTGGGGCGCCGCCGCTAAGACGCACAGCGTTTGGACAAGAATCCTCTCTGTGGTTTTCGTCAGTGTCATGGCGCTGCTCGCGGTTTTATTGCTGGTGGGCCTGATCGCGCTTTATACGGGCTGGATGCCAATACACATGGGCTCATCGCGCCTCGCCGGTTTGGAAGGCATGGCGCTGGGTTCGATTGGCTTGTTAATCGGCTTCGGTGTCGCCGCGCTGGTGGTGGCGATTGTTGTTGCCGTGATTTACGGGCTCGGATTTCTGGTTGCGGGATTACTGATATTCATCCCGGTGGTGATTTTGGTTTCACTGGTGCCGGCCTTGTCGCCATTTGCAGTGGTGGGATTCGCCATCTACTGGTTCTGGTGGCGTAAGCGGACCAAGCCAGTGGTCGTTGATGCGAAGGGAAGGTAGTGGCGGCATAATGCAGAAGCGCACAATGCGAAAAAGACGACCATGATATTTACCGCGATCATCGCTGAAAACACGTGAACCGGCAAAAGTGATGAGCGCCCAAGCCGCATGCAGGCGGCGCGGGAGTTTCAAATGAAGCTAAGGACGCAAGAAAAAAACTATGACGATTACCGCGATCATCGCTGAAGACGAACCCATCCTCCGCGCGCAACTTAAATCCAAACTCGGCAAACTCTGGCCAGAGCTCAAAATCGTTGCCGACGTCGGCGACGGTGAGGCAGCCCTTGAGGCTATCGGCGAACATCAACCGCAATTGGCATTTCTCGACATTCAGATGCCCGAAATGACCGGCGTGGAAGTGGCCAAAAGTCTTGCGGCCAATCGCGCGCTGCGTTGCCACGTCGTGTTCGTGACTGCGTTTGATCAATATGCGGTCGAGGCGTTTGAAACCGGTGCCATCGATTACGTGCTCAAACCGTACAGCGACGAACGCTTGCAAGCAGCGGTTGATCGCCTCAAAGAACGCTTGTCCGTGGTGCCCGCTCCGCCACCACAGAATTTGGAAGCGTTGCTCGCGCATCTCTCCGCCAAGCTCAATCCACAGAGCGAGAAACTCAAATGGATCAAAGCCAATATCGGTGCCAACCTGCGTTTGATTCCGATTGAGGACGTACTTTTCTTTCAGTCTGATGAGAAATACACGCTGGTGGCGACCAAGGAGTTTGATGCGTTGATCAAAACGCCGATCAAGGAAATTCTTGAGGGCATCGATGCCGAAAAATTCTGGCAAATACACCGCTCCACCATCGTCAATGCGCTCGTCATTGAGACGGTGTCACGCGATTTTCGTGGTCAGGCCACGGTGAAGGTGAAAGGTCGCAAGGAAAATCTCACCGTCAGCCGGCCCTTCTCGCATTTGTTTAAACAGATGTAAGTTAGAAAGTCCAGCATTGGCGGGCCTCGTGGCGTACTTATGCGCTGCAACACCCGCCGGGCAAGGTGTTTTCATTTTTTTATATCCGTCCATGTGCCAGTCCCGGCATCACGCGTGAATTGGCTACAATTGCTGTGAAAACTACTGCAGGCAAGGACCCCGGCATGATCTACGCACTCGGCGACAAGAAACCCGTACTTCATGGCAACAACTACGTCGCACCCAACGCATCCGTCATCGGCGATGTGGTGCTGGGAAAAAATGCCAACGTTTGGTGGAACGTGGTAATCCGCGCCGACAACGACACCATCGCACTCGGTGAGAACGTCAACATACAGGATGGCTCGGTGTTGCATACCGACGAGGGCGTTGCGCTCACGCTGGAAAAAGATGTCAGCGTGGGACACATGGTGATGTTGCACGGCTGTACCGTCAAGGAAGGCTCGCTGATTGGTATCAAGGCGGTGGTACTGAACCGCGCGGTGATCGGTCGCGATTGCCTGATCGGGGCCAATTCGCTTATTCCCGAGGGCAAAGTAATTCCTGATCGCTCGCTGGTGATGGGTTCGCCTGGGCGCGTGGTGCGACAGCTTAGCGACGAGGAAGTCTTGCGGATACGCTGGATATCCACGCACTACGTGGAAAATGCTGCGCGCTACCTGAGCGATCTCGCGCCCGTCGGCTAGTCCAGAACCGCAATGGTGTCGTCGACCTCATCCTCTGTGTCAGATCCCGGCTTAAGCGCCACGCGTACCCGCATGATGCGGGCTGATCGCGGCGCACTGCTGGCATACCTGCTCATGCTGGCCTACGCGAGCTTGAGCCCGCTTTCCGGCTGGCGTTGGCCCGAGGCATTCACGCTGTTCGCGTGGCCAAGGTACGTGATCGCGTTCGATGTCGCTCTCAATATTGCCGCCTATGCGCCGTTCGGTGCGATGCTGGCTGCGTTGTTGCGGTCCCGCAAAGCAGTGGTGTCTTCAAGCATGCTGCACGATGTGCAAATCTGCCTGCATACGGTGGTGCTCAGCGTGATGCTTTCCGTTGGTTTTGAATTGCTACAGGCATTTCTTCCTGGCAGGGTGTCTTCTTTTGTGGATGTGCTGGCCAATAGCGTCGGTGCTGCGGCGGGTGCGACGCTGGTGCTGGCGGTACCGGGCAAGCTGCTGATACGCGCCTGGCAGCAATGGCGAGGCAGCCACTTTTCTTCGTCGAATGCGACCGGTTGGGGTCTCATTTTGCTAAGCGCCTGGATATTTGCGCAACTGAACCCGGCGATTCCATTTTTTGAAGCGGGACATATTGCCAACCCTTTCGATACCGTCAACGCAGATCCATACAACCCACTGGTATTGTTGC
>JBKJVA010000341.1:0-3258 GCA_046589675.1 Usitatibacteraceae bacterium | reverse complement strand
AAGGTGGTCGCCAGGGTTCCGGACAAACAGGTATTTGCGGACATCGATGCGACCGTTGCATTCGCCAAAACTGACAAGCAAGCTAACACCACCAAACTCGGCATCATTGGCTTTTGCTGGGGTGGCCGTACCGTCTGGCTATACGCGGGGCACAACCCGAGCGTGAAAGCGGGGGTTTCATACTACGGCCTGCTTGAGGGGATGAAAAGCGACATCAAGGTGCAGGACCCGGTGGACATGGGTGCGAAGCTAACGGTGCCCGTCCTCGGTTTGTACGCTGGAATCGACGCATTCGTGAAACCTGCCGTCATTCAACAGATGCGGGGAGAATTGGTGAAGTCCAGGAGTGGCTCGGTGATCGTGATCTTCCCCGGCGTGGATCACGGATTTAACGCCGACTATCGGCCAACCTACGACAAGTCAGCGGCGGCGTATGCCTGGAAACTGACGCGCGACTGGTTGAAAGAGCGCGGCGTTTAAGTATGAATGTCCAGCACTGGTGCGGTCTTTCAGCCATTTATGGCCGGGAAACCGCATCAATGGCTGTGTTTGCTCATGGTCAAAAAAGCCCGCGAATTACGCGGGCTTTTTTTTCAAGCGCACAACACGCCGTGCTATGCAATCGCCCGATATGCAGGCAATGTCAGGAACTCTTCGTAGTTGTCATCCATGACGAGTGCCTCGAACATCGCGGCACCTTCGACATATTTTCCCGACGCATAGACGGCGTCACCAACAATTGCCGGCGTTTTGGCAAGCTCATCTGCGATCAGAGGCCGCACCATTTCCCTGGTCACCTTGCGGCCGTCGTCAAGCACACCTTTCGGCGAACGGATCCATTGCCAAACCTGACTGCGCGAAATCTCCGCCGTCGCCGCGTCTTCCATCAGATTAAAGATCGGCACGCAGCCATTGCCGCCCAGCCACGATCCGACATACTGAATGCCAACCTGGATGTTGTTGCGCAATCCGCCTTCAGTGATCGGCGCTTCGGGACGAAAATCCAGCAGATCCGTTGCGGTAAAGCTTACATCGTTGCGCTGGCGATGGATTTGATTGGGTGTCTTCATGTGTTCATCGAAAACCGCTCTGGCAATCGGCACCAATCCCGGGTGCGCAACCCAGGTGCCGTCGCAGCCATCGGTAACTTCCCGCAGTTTGTCGGCGCGCACTTTTTCCATCGCTGCTGCATTGGCGGCGGGGTCGTTCTTGATCGGAATTTGTGCGGCCATGCCACCCATCGCGAACGCCTGACGCCTGTGGCAAGTCTTTACCAGCGACAACGCGTAGGCGCGAAGAAATGGTGCCATCATCGTCACCTGGCTGCGATCGGCCAAACAGAAATCCTTGTTCAAGCGGAATTTCTTGATGGCCGAAAAAATATAGTCCCAGCGACCGATATTGAGTCCTGCGCTGTGCTCCTTCAGCTCATAAAGGATTTCATCCATTTCGAATGCCGCAACAATCGTTTCGATCAGCACAGTTCCCTTGACGGAACCTTGCGGCACGACGAGTTCGTTTTGCGCCATCACGAAAATGTCGTTCCAGAGGCGCGCCTCAAGATGCGATTCAATTTTCGGCAGATACAGATACACGCCGCTGCCGCGCGCAAGCAAGGATTTCACATTGTGGAAAAAATACAGCGCAAAATCGAAAATCGCGCCGGAGACAACCTTGCCATCAAGTGTGACGTGCTTTTCATCCAGATGCCATCCGCGCGGACGCGGAAACAGTACGGCGGGCTTGTCATTGAGCTTGTATTGTTTGCCGTTTTGTTCAAAGGTGATGGTGCGCAAATTGGCGTCCCGCAGATTGATCTGGCCTTCGATCATGTTTTCCCACGTCGGGCAATTGGCATCTTCAAAGTCGGCCATGAAAGTACTGGCGCCGCAGTTCAACGCATTGATGACCATCTTGCGGTCGGTAGGGCCGGTGATTTCAATGCGGCGATCCTGGATATCTGCAGGCACAGGCGCAACCACCCAGTTGCCATCGCGGATATGCTTGGTTGTTGGCAGAAAATCAGGCAACTTGCCCGCGTCGAATTCCTTTTGGCGGCTGGCACGCGCAGCAAGCAAAGACTGCCGGGTTGGTTCAAACCTCCTCGCCAATATCACAAAGAAAGCGAGCGCCTCGGCGGTGAGTACTTCGGCGTACGCGGGCGGTATCTTTGCGCTGATTGCAAGTCCGGTGGGCATACTGGGAATGGTGAACATGAATTTTTCCTAAGGAAAACCGCACACAAGCTGTATTGGCAAAACAGCAACAATATATAAAAAATTTTGCACAAGGGACTTTTGATTGCAGATAGATTGTATTACGATACTAATATATTAAGAATCACGAATAAATAGAAAGTATTTCATACTTTTAAGTTCGAATCTGTGGAGGAAAGATGGATCGATTGAAAGCATTGCAAACATTTCTGGATGTGGCCAAAACAGAAAGCCTTTCCGCCGTGGCCAGGGATGAGGGAGTTACGCCCGCGATGATCGGCAGGCGTATCGATCAGTTGGAAGAACAACTGAAGGTAAAGCTGTTCAAGCGCTCTACCCGGAAAATTACACTGACCCCGGAGGGGGTGGCCTTTTTTGAGGACGTACGCAATATCCTCAATGAATTACGTGCCGCGGAGGAGTCTCTTACGGCGGGAGCGCGCAGTGCAACGGGTCGGTTGATTGTATCTGCACCGACCGCCTTTGGCAGAAAGCACATTGCGCCGCACCTTCCTGCTTTTGTCGAGGCACACCCAAACCTCAACGTGACACTGCATTTATCCGAGCGCATCGTCGACCTCAAAAATGAACGTGTCGATCTGGCCATTCGTATCGCCGACCTGAAAAATGCCGACCTGATCGCCACCAAACTGGCACGCAACCATCGTGTCGTGATCGGATCAATCGGCTATTTCAAACGCCGCGGCAAACCCACCACGCTCGCCGAACTGGCCAAACACAATTGTCTGGTCACGGCGACGGAAGATGGACTGGCCGATAGCTGGTCGTTCCGCGACGGCACCAAGAATGTCGCTGTTAAAGTCGCAGGCGACATGCATTGCAATGATGGCGAAGTACTTACCCGTTGGGCGCTGGCCGGGCATGGGCTGGCATGGCGCAGTGCGTGGGAAGTATCGGAGGAGGTTGAAAAGGGCAGGCTCATTGAAGTGTTGCCAAAATTTGCCGTACCCGGCAGCGATATTTATGCTGTGTACCCTGATCGTAAATTCTTGCCGGCGAAAGTGCGCCTGTTTATCGACTT
>JBKJVA010000198.1:0-9293 GCA_046589675.1 Usitatibacteraceae bacterium | reverse complement strand
ATTTTTTGGAAGCGCGCGACGCGACGCGCCTCAGCGGAAAACGCGTTTACGGGGAAGTCGTCGTAGCTGCGTCCGCCCGGATGGGTGACGTGGTAGGTGCAGCCGCCAACGGATCGGCTGGCCCAGGTATCGACAATATCGAAAACCAATGGGGCGTGGACGCCAATCGTCGGGTGCATCGCCGAAGGTGGTGCCCAGGCGCGATAGCGAACGCCTGCGACGAACTCGCCCGGCGTTCCCGTCGGCGTCATTGGCACCACCCGTCCGTTGCAGGTAATCGCATGGCGCTGCTGCGTCATGCCGGTAACCCGTACTTGCATGCGTTCGAGTGACGAATCGACGTAACGCGCGGTGCTGTTGCCGGCCATTTCCTCGCCAAGGACGTGCCATGGTTCAATCGCTTGCCGCAATTCGAGTTCGACACCTTGATAGGCGACGGTGCCGTAACGTGGAAAGCGGAATTCGAGAAATGGCGCAAACCAGTCAAACTGCAATGGATAACCGGCGGCGGTGAGATCGTCCACGACACTTTTCATATCCTGTGCGACGAAGTGGGGGAGCATGAAACGGTCGTGCAGTTCGGTACCCCAGCGAATCAATCCGCCGCGGAACGGCGTTTTCCAAAAGCGAGCGATGAGTGCGCGCAATAGAAGCATTTGCGTGAGACTCATCTGTGGGTGCGGCGGCATTTCGAAGGCGCGAAACTCGAGCAACCCCAGACGTCCGGTTGGTCCATCTGGCGAGTACAGCTTGTCGATTGAAAATTCAGCCCGGTGCGTGTTGCCGGTGAGATCCACGAGGAAATGTCGCAATAGTCGATCCACTAGCCACGGCTGGTCCGATTCCGCGGATTTCTTGTTTTTGGCCTTCTTCATCGCCACGTCCAATTGCTGGAACGCGATTTCGAGCTCGTAAAGCGAATCGTGGCGCGCCTCGTCCACCCGCGGGCTCTGCGAGGTCGGGCCGATAAAAGTGCCGGAAAACAAGTACGACAGCGCCGGATGGTTCTGCCAATAGCTAATCAGGCTGCGCAATAAGTCGGGACGACGCAGCATTGGGCTATCAACGGGCGACATTCCGCCTACCGTTACATGGTTGCCGCCACCGGTGCCGGTGTGACGACCATCGAGCATGAATTTCTCGGTGCCAAGCCTTGACAGACGCGCTTCGTCATACAGTATGGTAGTGGTGGCGACCAGTTCATTCCACGAGGAACAGGGATGAATATTGACTTCGATAACACCAGGATCGGGCGTAATCGCAAATTTCTTGATGCGCTTATCTGCAGGCGGTGTGTAACCTTCGATCCGCACGGCGATGTCAAGCGTTGAGCATGTAGCTTCGACGGCGGAAACCAACGCCAGATAGTCCTCTAATAGCGCCAACGGTGGCAGGAACGCGTGCAGGATTCCATCACGAACCTCGAGGCAAAGCGCTGTTCGGACAATTTCCTTTGCTGATTTGCCTTTTTGAAGTTTCGGAAATATGGGTTTGGCGGGCGCTCGACTCGAAGCCTTGGTCTTTGCGTTCGTTGACAGCGGTTCTTGCTCCGCGAACGGATCGACCGGAATAATGATTTCCATGTCAGCAGGAGCGACCGCAGGCAGTGAGTGTAGCGGCAATCGAAAACCGATGGGTGAATCGCCTTCGACCACAAATAAATGCTTTGCCTTTAGTGGCCAGAGACTGGAAACCCACTCCGTTACCGCATCGGGTTTCTTGCGCTCAATCGCTTTCAGTGGCAGGACATAACCAACCGGCTCACCCATGCCCCCTGTCAACAGTTCGACCAACTGCTTGCGTACGTTTGCGTCTTTAAGAGTTGGGCTTAAAGCGTCGATGTTATCCGGCAGTTCGGATTCATCGCGAATCGTCCGAAGCACGCTTTCGTAAGCAGGCATTGCGTAATCGGCGTGCAGACCAAGTTGTTTGGCCAATGCCAGCGCGAAAGGCTTGGCGTCGCCGCGCTTAAGCGGTTTCGCGGCGACGTCATAGGCAATAAATCGATCATTTTTCCAAAGCGCCTGACCATCGGGTCGCCAGTAGCAAGATAGTGCCCAGCGTGGCAACGGCTCAGCGGGGTACCACTTGCCTTGACCAAAATGTAGGAATGCGCCAGGTGCAAATTTGGGTTTAAGTTTTTGTAGCAGCCCGATAGAGAGTTCGAGTTTTTTCGGTGACAATGCTGTCACATTCCATTCCGGGCCTTCCATGTCGTCGATAGAAACAAAGGTCGGCTCGCCGCCCATTGTTAGTCGAACGTCACTGCTTGCCAGATCAAGATCGACCGCGGCTCCGAGTTCGCCTATTGCGGTCCACTGCGCATCGTTGTAAGGCTTTGTCACCCGCGGGTCCTCGTGGATGCGCGTCACCGACATCTCGAATGCGAGTGTGGATTTACAGACATCGGTAAAGCCGGAAACAGGTGCGGCTGAGGTCGGGATGGCCGCGCACGCCAGTGGAATATGACCTTCACCCGCCAGCAGACCCGATGTCGGGTCCAGTCCCACCCATCCGGCACCAGGCAGGTAGGCCTCGGCCCATGCATGCAGGTCGGTGAAATCTTTATCGGTGCCGCTGGGGCCATCGAGTCCTTTCTGATCGGCGACGAGTTGAATCAAATAGCCCGAGGCGAAACGCGCGGCGATACCAAAGTGGCGAAGAATCTGTACCAGTAGCCAGGCGCTGTCTCGACACGAACCCATGCCGCTTTCGAGGGTTCTCTCTGGCGTTTGCACACCCGCTTCCATGCGGATCAGATATTTTATTTCCTGCTTAAGCCGGGTGTTTAATGCAATGATGAAATCGATTGTGATGAGCGGCTTGTTAAGGATGGTTTTACGGACGTCTTCAATCCATGCCAGGAGTAATTTACCCGGTGGATCGACATCAAGATAAGCTGCCAGCTCCCGCGTATTCTGTGGCGTATAGGCGAAGGGAAATTGTTCGGCGTATTGCTCGATAAAAAAATCGAACGGGTTAATAACCGTCATTTCGGCGACGAGGTCAACAGTGATGGAAAGCTCGCGCGACTTTTCCGGGAAGACCAGTCGGGCCAGCCAGTTCCCGTACGGGTCCTGCTGCCAGTTGAGAAAGTGTTTCTCCGGTTTTATCGTTAGCGAATAGCTCTCAATTGGCGTCCGGCAATGTGCGGCAGGGCGCAAGCGAACTTCGTGCGGCGAGAGATTGATCGCGCGGTCGAAGGTGTAATGGGTTTTGTGGTGGAGCGCGACGCGTATCGTCATGTTCGCTATTCCATCCAGTCGGGATCTGGCAACTCGCCAAATACACGGCGCAAGCCGCCACCCCAGCGCTGCCGCAGCATGGAAAAGTACGGATCACCTTCGCGTATGCGTTGTTGAACACCGACCCGCAACGAATCCCGCGGGTACCACAACATGTCAATCGGCAAACCCACCGAAATATTGGACTTGATGGTGGAGTCAAATGAAATCAGCACACATTTTGCCGCCTCTTTCTGCGGCGTTCCCGGCGTAAGCACACGATCGAGTATCGGCTTGCCGTATTTGGCTTCGCCCAACTGGAAATAGGGGGTTTCGTCGGAGGCCTCGATGAAGTTACCCTGCGAGTAAATATGAAACAGGCGTTCATCCTCGCCAGCGATTTGGCCGCCGACGATTATATTTGCCGACGCTTCTATGCCACTTTGCATCAACATTTTGCCGTCTCGCAGTTGCATCTCACGCAATGCATCGCCGGCGAGAGCTGCAACATCAAACATCGAACTTACGGACCAAATTGTGTCCTCCCCTTGCGGCGCTTTGCTGTGCCGGTCGAGAATGTTGATGACGCCTTGAGTGATCGCCAAATTACCGCTGGACAACAAGACGATGACGCGGTCACCCGGTTTTTCATATACGCGCATTTTGCAAAACGTCGCGATATGGTCCACGCCCGCATTGGTGCGTGAATCTGAAGCAAAAATCATCCCTGAGTCCAAACGCAGGGCGACGCAATAAGTCATTTCAACTTCTCCATTTGCAACTCAATTATTTTCTGCTGCTTCGGTAACGATTACGTCGGGCGCAAAAAAAGATTGAGTGATCTCTTCGCCCAGTCGGTCTGTTGCTTCCAGAAACTCGGTCAAATATTCGTGCAAACCGGTGCTGAATATATTACTGATGCGGCCAAATTGCAGCGCCGCGTAAATTTCTCCAGCCTGCCGCGTGGCTTCTGCTGATGATCGGTTCTGCACTTCACAGAGTATTTTGTAAACATCTTGCATGCAGAAATGTAACGAACGCGGAATATCCACCCGCAAGATCAGCAACTCTGCGATGCGAACCGGTGTGACGGTATCGCTGTATACCTTGCGATACGATTCGTATGCCGATACAGAACGCAATACGGCAGACCATTGATAATAATCCACGGCACCGCCGACATCTTCTACGCTCGGAAGCAACACATGGTATTTCACATCGAGCATGCGTGCGGTGTTGTCGGCGCGCTCCATGTAAGTGCCCAGGCGATTGAACTGGAACGCATCATCACGTCGCATTGTGCCAAAGGTGACACCGCGAAACAGATGCGAGCGTTCTTTTACCCATTCAAAAAAGGTAGAGATGCCGCGCGCGTACAAGCGATCCTCGTCCATGTTCTGCATTTCCAGCCACGTGGCGTTGAGTACCTCCCACATCTCACTGGTAATTGAACCTCTCACCGCGCGTGCGTTCTCCCGGGCTTTCCTGGCGCAGTTGTAAATTGACGAGGGGTTTTCTTCATCGAGTGCTACAAAATGCAAGACCTCTTTAGCGCAGACGATGGAATGGCGTCCGCTGAATGGAAACAGGGTACCGGTGATGTTTAATGGGGCAAACCACTCCTGATCCTGCAAATCCGGATCCTTGGTCAACAGCGACATGCGGTAGGCCACATCCAGAATACGCGCCGTGTTTTCGGCACGCTCAACGTAGCGCGACATCCAGTAGAGGGTCGACGCGGTTCGGCTTAGCATGGCCCGGCTATTTCATCAGGAACGCGGAGTGATGGTTGATTTCGGGCGAGCAAATGGCGTGCAATGGCACAAGCCAATGGTTTTTCCATTGGCGCGAAGCATCGCGCGGCAGATGCCGTCCCAAATCGGCCAGCACCCGTGTAGGCGTTTGGCAAAATCCATCTTAACCTTTCCCTCATGCGTGGTTCTCTCGAATGATAAACAATCCCAAACGCCGGTCTTGGTGAAATATCCGGGCTAATCGACCACCCAGGTGTCTTTTACGCCGCCACCTTGGGACGAATTGACCACCAGTGAGCCCTGGCGGAGTGCGACGCGCGTCAAGCCACCGGGCACAAAATTGACTGACTTGCCAGAAAGAATATAAGGACGCAGATCAATATGGCGTGGCACCAGACTTTTATCGACAAATGTGGGACAGGTTGAGAGTGACATCGTCGGCTGGGCGATAAACCGTTCCGGTGCGTCGAGTACACGTCGCTTATAGCGTTCGCGCTCTTCTCTGGTCGATGTCGGACCGACTAACATGCCGTATCCACCTGATCCTTGCGTTTCCTTTATGACCAGATCGGCCATGTTTGCAATCACGTAATCCAGATCACCTTTATCGGTAAGAATGTAAGTGTGCACGTTCCTGAGAATGGGTTCCTCGTCAAGATAGAAACGAATCATTTCCGGTACATATGGGTACAAGGATTTATCGTCAGCAACACCGGTACCAACCGCGTTTGCCAGAGTGACGCGACCGGCGCGATAGGCTTTCATCAGGCCCGGCACACCGAGCATGGAATCTGGCCGGAACGCCAGCGGATCGATAAAGTCGTCATCTATGCGCCGATAGATCACATCTACTTTCTGCGGCCCCTGCGTGGTACGCATGAAAACTGTGTCGTCCTGTACAAACATATCGACGCCTTCAACCAGCTCAATGCCCATTTGTTGTGCGAGGAACGCGTGTTCAAAGTAGGCAGAATTGAAATTTCCCGGTGTCATGAGCACGATGGTCGGATTATCCACGCCGGCTGGCGCGGCATTGCGCAATGTTTCCAGCAACATGTCCGGATAATGCGCAACCGGACGAATGTTTTGTGCGGCAAAAAGTTCCGGGAATAGCCGCATCATCATCTTGCGATTCTCAAGAAGATAGGACACGCCGGAAGGCGTGCGCAGGTTATCTTCCAGCACATAGTATTCGCCGTCGGCGTCCTTCACCAGATCGATGCCCGCCACATGTGCATAAATACCGCCCGGTACATTTACGTGCATCATTTCGGGGCGAAATTGACTATTGCCGATAACTTTCTGTGTGGGTACTTTGCCGGCTTTCAGGATGTTTTGTTCGTGGTACACATCATGTAGGAACGCGTTCAGGGCGGTAATTCTCTGGGTCAATCCGCGGGCAACTTCCTGCCATTTTTTGCCGGTGATGATGTGCGGCACGATGTCAAATGGAATAAGGCGCTCGGATCCGGTAGTTTCGCCATAAACGGCAAAGGTAATGCCGACGCGGTGGAACATCAAATCAGCGGCCTCACGGTTTTGTGCAATTTTTTCTGGTGGTGTGGTGTTGAGCCAATCGGCGAAACCGGCATATTGCGCACGAACACTTCCGTCGGCCGCATACATCTCGTTATAAAAGGGTTTTAGCGCCATGGGAATTTTTTGTTGGGGTGGCTTTAGGCTGACTGTTAAGCAACGGCGACGTCACCGCTTAAGCAACATGTAACGACGAGGTATCGACACAAAGCAACCATCATGCCGAAATATACCTTTTTTCCAGATGCAGCCCGATGACACACGTGTGATTCACATAAAATGATGAGCATGCTGATTGAAATCTCTCACCACGCCGATGCGGTTGCAGGCATTCGGCAATTGCTTGCCGACCGCGCGTTATCCATCCGAGCACTGGATTTCGTTGCTTCGGCAGCGCAGGCCAGCGCACTCGACGCACGCTATCAATTGCTCGGCAATGCGTTGGAGACGGCAGCGGTGCTCATCAATATCGAGGCCGACGACGAAACAATTGCGTCCGCATTAATTGTTGCCAGCATGCCACGTAGCGCAACTGATCTTCTACTTATTACGCAATTATTCGGGTCCGACGTGTCGACGTTGGTCAATGGCGTGTTTCGCGCGGGACGCATCGACAGCATCACCATGCAATCTGGCATTACGACAAACAGTCTTGGCCTGGAAACGCTGCGCAAAATGCTGCTGGCGTTGGCTGATGATGTACGGGTGGTGCTCATCAAACTTGCCGAGCGCGTGGTGTTTATGCGTTCGATCACCAGGGCCGATGATGCGACCCGACGCGCCGCCGGGCAGCAAACCAAGGATCTGTTCGCGCCACTGGCCAATCGCCTGGGCGTATTCCAGATCAAGTGGGAGCTGGAAGATTTCAGTTTTCGTTTTCTCGAGCCTGAACTTTATAAGCGCATTGCGTCATTGCTCGACGGCAAACGCAATGAGCGCGAAGCGTACATTGCCCGCGTGCTCGATTCACTGCGGTCAGAAATAGACCAGCTTGGAATCCGGGCTGATCTTGCCGGACGGCCCAAACATATCTTTTCGATTCACCGAAAAATGCAGTCGAAAAATGTCGCGTTTGAAAACCTATATGACATTCGCGCCATTCGTGTACTGGTCGATACAGCCGCTGACTGTTATGCGGTGCTGGGTCTCGCGCACGATCTCTGGCAGCCGATTCAGGGTGAATTCGACGATTACATTGCACAACCCAAGGCTAATAACTACCAGTCATTGCACACCGCCGTCGTCGGCCCGGAAGGCAAGACGCTGGAAGTACAGATTCGTACGCGCGAAATGCACGCGGCATCCGAGCATGGTGTCGCTGCCCATTGGCGATACAAAGAAGGTGCTGGTCACAAGACCGCGGCTGACAAGAAATTTGAATCCAAGATTGCGTGGCTAAGACAGGTGCTGGAATGGAAACGTGAACTGGTTGATCAGGTGGGCTTTTCTGACCAGGTGAAACAAGGACTCTTCAACGACACTGTTTACGTGTTTACGCCGCAGGGCAAAGTGGTCGATCTTCCCACCGGCTCAACGCCGGTAGATTTTGCATATCATGTCCACACTGATCTGGGCCATCGCTGCCGGGGTGCCAAGCTCGATGGCCATATTGTGCCGTTAAACACCAAGTTACAAAACGCGCAGCGCGTTGAGATTCTTGCGGCAAAAATTGGTGGGCCTTCGCGCGACTGGATCAATCCGCAATTAGGCTTTTTGTCGAGTCATCGCGCGCTGGGTAAGGTGCGCGCCTGGTTTCGACAGGAATATTTCGAAGTCGATGTTGCGCATGGCCGTCAGACGATGGAGCGCGAGCTGGCACGCGCCGGTGCGACTGCATTGGCGTTGGAAAAAATCACAGCAGCACTGGGGCATAAAGAGCAGGACGAATGCCTCGCTGCCATCGGCAGGAATGAGATTACCGCGCATCAGATTGAAGTCGCCATACGCGATCTCGCTGCAGTTAAGTCTGCGATGGCGATTGCGCCAGAAACCTCACGAGTACTTTCGACTGGCGCATCTGCCGCATCGTCAAAATCATCGAGTGGCGTGGTGGTCCTTGGGGTCGACAATATTGCAACGATGGTCGCCAAATGCTGTAAGCCGGTCCCGCCGGACCCGATTATCGGCTTCGTCACCAAAGCGCGCGGCGTCACGGTGCATCGTTTGGACTGTTTGAACATTACCTCGCTCAACGTGGAGCAACGCGAACGCCTTTTGCCAGCCGAATGGGGCAATACTGGCGATCAGCCGTTCCTTGCCGATTTCGAATTAGAAGCAGAGGATCGACAAGGTTTGTTGCGTGATGTTTCCGAAGCGCTCTCGCACGAACGCGTGAATGTTGTTGGCGTGAATACCCAGTCGCGCGGTAATCGGGCTTCGATGCGCTTCACAGTTGAAGTGAAATTGGCCGAGCACTTGCAGCGTGTGTTGCGTGCGGTGAGTGATGTGACGGGCGTGGAAAGCGTAAGGCGCAGATAAAGAAACTCTAGCACTGGAGCGCGTGTTAAGGCAAAAGTGACTGTAAAGTAGCGCCAGTGCTAGACTTTTACGTTAGGTTCCCCATTATATGGCGATGCGCGTAACGATGGAATGAGAAATGGGCCAGAAGAATCGGGCTCTTTTCTTTGCGGCTAGCAGTTTCGCGTGCTGACATTGCGGCAAAGGTCCACAATCCGCTAAAATGCCGGTTGTTGCATTTCGGCAGGCACGTAGCTCAGCTGGTTAGAGCACCACCTTGACATGGTGGGGGTCGTTGGTTCGAGTCCAATCGTGCCTACCA
>JBKJVA010000045.1:0-8617 GCA_046589675.1 Usitatibacteraceae bacterium | reverse complement strand
CAGCCTGCGCGAGATGGTGATCACGGCCATCTCGGTCAACCTCTCCATGATCACGCTGCATGAAAACCAGACCACCAAGCAGTTGGCTGCATACGCCGCATTGATCGCGGTGCCTACGCTGATTGCCGGCGTATACGGAATGAATTTCGATCATATGCCCGAATTGAAATGGTTGTTTGGTTATCCCATGGCGCTGGCACTGATGTTGGGTATAGATATGTATTTATTTCGCCGATTTCGCAAGGCTGGCTGGCTGTAGTGCTCTGCTTGGTCACCGCTGGGGCTGACGGAAGATGTGGTGGTTGCAAACCGTGAGTATCGTCTCGATGTTTTTCGTCAAATCACCCTAGAAAATTGAATCGCCGGTTTCGAAACGAATGCCGAAACTCACCCAGCGACCATCCCGCCCCTCGCCGCGATGTGCGCCGAGTGATGATGTAAGTTGAATGTATTTGGGTAAGGCCCACCAACGCAGGCCGATCTGCGCTGTTTCGGGCTGGCCATGCTGACCAATCACTTCGCCCAGTAGCGTCCACCTCGGGGTGACTTCGTGCTCGGCGGCGAGCCCCCAAGTCGATCTGTTTCGACGTACGCCGGGTTCGGCTTCACGATCAGCCACGACACCCAGATTCGCATGGAGCAAAGTTGCGCCGAACTGGCGAGTTATCAGTGCATTCAGATAGTGCTGTCGGGTGCCAGTTTGCCCGCGCGTGTTGACCGCGCGCACGGTCGCCCCACCAATGCCGAACGCCCACTCGTCTGCATCTGCCGGCGCAAACACTTTTTTGAATTGATAGACGACGCTAGCCGCGCGTGGCCCGTCCTTGGGCGCAACATGCAGATGACCGACACCGATTTCGGCATCAAACAATAAATTACACGTGGGCACGATATCGCGCTCGATTCGACTGCGGAATTGTCTTTGCTCGATTTCAAGCTGGCACACACCCGGTGCCAGCGTGCTAGCGTCATCGGTCGCGAGCGGCGGCGCACACCATGCGGTTGAGCCGATTGCTGAAATCGCGAGTGTGGCAACTGACGATATTTTCATTGTGTGGTTCCCACGTGCGTTCATGTTTACGATGCAAGTTACCCGAGATGCCGTCCAAAAGTGAAACTCTAGCACTGGCGAGCCTATCAGGCCAGAATGCGGCCACAAAGTGCGTGGAATGGCGCTATACACATTTTGTTATGCGGCGCTATCGGAAGTGCCGAGTGTTGTGGCTGTCACGACCACTGCGAATATGCAGACTAGTCGTAGTACTTCGTATTAAATGCGTCATGATCATGGTCACCAAATTAGCGGCCATAACGAAATGCACCGTGTCATGGTCCGGTAACCGGTTGTGAAATGCCCGTGCAAGGACTATTCTTTACGCACTCAATTGTTTGGAGGTGGCCCCATGTACAAGCGCATCCTGTTGGCTTACGACGGCTCCGAATCCGGGCAGAAGGCGTTGCTCGATTGCCAGGACATTGCGCAACTGAGCCAGTCGGAGTTGTTTCTCATTGCAGTCATGCCACCGATCACTGCGTATGTCGGATTCGAAGCTAGTGTGTATCAAGGCAGCCCCGAAGAAATCGAGCGGCAAACGCAAAAGTACGACGACATCCTTGCCGACGGCTTGCGTCGGCTTGCAGATGCAGGGCGCGCCGCCACGGGTGAAGTGGTGGTCGGCGAATCGGTCGATGCGATCACTCAATTTGCGCAGAAAATCGGTGCCGACCTGATCGTGGTTGGCCACAAACATCTCGATGGGTGGGCGGCACGGTGGTGGCGTGGGTCGCTGTCGCGCTCATTGATCGAGTACGCGCATTGCAGCGTGCTCGTGGTCATTACGCATTAGCGAAGGCCGTCAGGCATACCCAGGAAAACTGGAACGTTTTCGGCCTCCCCTCCATCTAATTTGCAGATATGAAAACGCACACCGACAGACTTTTTGAAAAGTCCGCCTTCTCCGAACGTACCGGCAGCGACGAACTGGCAGTATTGGCGGCCGCTGGCAACGCCGGCGCGTTCGAGCTCATCATGCGACGCCACAACCGGCTCTTGTTCCGCACCGCGCGCAGCATTCTGAAGGACGACACCGAAACCGAGGATGCGCTACAGGAAAGTTATTTGCATGCCTGGCGCGGGCTTGCCAGCTTCCGTGCCGACGCATCGCTTTCGACTTGGCTGGTGCGCATCGTTGTCAATGAATCCCTAGGCCGCCTCCGCCGACGCGGCGCGCAGGTGATTCCGCTTGATAGCGCTGTTTGGGTTGATTCAGAAGAGGTACTGATGGGAGATTCGGCGGAGCAGAGCGCAAACGAGCAACCGGAGCGTTTGGCCATGCGCGCAGAGGTGCGCAGGATGATTGAAGCACGGATTGATAAATTACCTGATGCATATCGCACCGTGTTCATGCTGCGCGCGGTGGAAGAGCTCAGTGTCGAAGAAGTGGCGGTAGCACTCGACATCCCGGAAGCCACCGTTCGCACCCGTTTCTTCCGTGCCCGTGGCCTGATGCGGGAAGGACTCTCGCATGATGTTGATTTTGCCATCGAGGATGCATTTTCATTCGCCGGCGCGCGCTGTGACCGGATCGTTGCGCATGTTTTTGAACAGCTTTATCCCGGGCGGGAATGTTCCCGCTCATGATTGACTCAACAAGGAGATTGTTATGTCATTTTTCGAAATGCCTACGCCGCTCGCGGCACGGCGCATATTTCTCGGTCGTTCCGGCGGCCTCGTTCTCTCCGGCGCGGCGGTCGCGTTACTGGCGGGCAAAGATGTGCTGGCCGTCAAAACGGGCGATGCCAAAACGGGCGACGTGACGATCCTTAATACGGCACTCGGCGCGGAGCTTGAGGCGATCGCCGCATATCAGGTTGGTGCTGAAAGCAAGCTGCTGGAAAAAGCCGTGCTCGACCTGGCGGTCACCTTCCAGGGGCATCACAGGGAACACGCTGCGTTGCTCGCCAAAACGATCGTAAAGCTGGGCGGCAAAGCGACCGCTGCAAAGGCAAAATACAACTTTCCCGTCGAGACGCTAAAGACGCAAGCCGATGTTCTCAGATTTGCCGCCAAGCTTGAGCAGGGCGCGGTGAGTGCGTATCTGGGTGCGGTACCGTTATTTGGCAATCGCGATCTCGCCAAAGCGGCAGCGAGCATTCTCGGTGATGAAGCGATGCACTGGGCGATTCTGCGTCAGGCGGTCGGTGAGGTGCCGGTTCCGTCTGCGTTCATGTCTTGATGGTTCGCCTGCTGTTGGCGGCTACGCTGGTGACCCTTGTCAGCGTAGCCGGGGCAATCACGGCACCAGCACCCGGCGGCGTAGTGGAAAACGCTGCCGGAAGCGCCGAGGAAAGTGCGCGACGCGGCGAGAAAATCTACACGCGCTGCCTCGCTTGTCACGCGCTTGTCTATGATCGCGTGGGGCCGCGTCATTGCGGCCTGATCGGTCGCCGTGCTGGCAGTGTGCCTGGCTTCGACTACTCTGCGGCGATGAAAAAATCCCGGATAACATGGAATGAAGCGACGCTCAACCAATTCCTTGCCAAACCATTGAAGCTGGTGCCGGGTAGCACGATGACCTATGACGGCGTGCCTGATGCCAAGGAGCGTGCCGATTTGATTGCCTATCTTAAGCAGGCAAACGGTTCGGCAGAATGCAGCAAGTAAGCGTTGGCGACATCTTGGCTTGTAACAAGTATCGAGACATCGACGTTGCGTTGTTTGCATTGATGTTCAAGTGCAGTCGTGACAAGAAGACTGGATTCTCGATTGATCCATCCTCACTTAAGACGAGTTCCTTGATGCTTTGTATCCCGGCGAAATTCGGAGTATCGAGGATATCGCCAAATACTCCGCTCGTACACGGTACTTATTTTGACTTTGGCATAGCGTCCATCATGGGGCGCGGGTGTTTTGCAAGCCATTTGTCGAAATCTTTTATTTCTTTGGTCTGGGATTTAATGATTGCCTTGGCCATATTGCGCAGAACGGGATCTTTGCCATGTTGAAGTTCCACGTTAGCCATATCCAAAGCGCTTTGGTGATGCATTTTCATCATCATCGCAAAATCATGATCGGTATCGCCGGACGCCTTCATCGACTCCATACCTTTCATGCCGCTCATCATCGACTGATACATTTGCATCGAATCCATCGGCATGGTGCCGGCTTTGTCAGCCGCGTAAGCACTACCGCAAAACATTGAGCTTGATATTACGACTGCAACAACGGTGGCCGCGCTGCCTGGCCAACCGAACCGGCTCGCTTTCTTGCTATGAATCTCGGACATACTAATTCTCCTGAATAGTTAAAAACAATTTTCACTGCGCACGGACGCGCCCTTGTCTGCGCCGTCGCGCATAGCAACGAATCCAATGCGAATTTCATTCCCCACCCTAACTCACTCGCCTCTATGCGCGGCACTATTGGCGAAAATTCCCCTTGCCGCTGCAACATCGTCGCGTGACGGCAAGGAGGGCGACTACTTTTTCATTGGAGCAGGATTGTTAGGCTGAGGACTTCCGTCTGTTTTCTTCAACTCACGTTCAAACATTCTTGCTTTGATCTGGTCGCGCGTCATACCTGTACGTGCCGTATCCCAAGTGTCGAAGCGGGTGCCGTGATAATGGGCATATTCGGCGCGGGAAACCTTGCCGTCCTTATTGGTATCCATCTCCATGTACATGCGGTCGAATTCCTTTTCGGAAACGGCGGTCATCGGGTGATCTGCCATGACAAATGTGGATGCGCTTAACAGTGCGGCACCGGTTAAACCGGCCAAGGTAACTAAATTGCGTTTCATTGTGAGTCTCCAATTTGATTAAATACAGGATCACATTTCAGCCGGGCCAGACGCTCTAGCTACTCACTGAGTATATGTGCTGCAATGTTAGCCAACGTTGTGTGCGAGGCCTGTAGGAAAGGGACCAGACTTACTGTGAGCGTCGGACTACAGGGAGAGTCATATAAGGTCCGCAAATTCAAAGCTCGGACGTTTTTCTGAAATTTCTTATTGCATCAGGTTTCTGCGCAAGCTGCTGGTCGCGGTTAATCCGGAAAGATCAAAGTGAAGCGGGTAAAGCCTTGGCGATCATCGCCCATGGCACTGACCACTTCGACGCGACCGCCATGCAGTCGCATAATCGTTTTGACGATCGCCAATCCCAATCCTGCTCCGCCCGCGTCCCGCACACGACTTTCATCTACCCGGTAAAAACGATCAAACAATCGGTCCAAATCTTTGGCCGGGATGATGGCACCGACATTCTCAATTGATAATTCGACCGTCGTCGCCTGTCTGCTCATCTTGATTCGCACGGTCGAGTTCGCCGTTGCATGCCTTATCGCGTTAGTGAGCAAGTTAGTGATGGCACGCTGCAGAAGAATCCTGTCTGCCTGCACGGGTGCGTCCCCTTTGATTTCAATTTCAATACCTCGCTCGGCGGCGATCACGTCGATGAAGTCGGCGACGGTTCGTGCCTCGTGCAGGAGGAGGAGCGGCTCAATGGACAGTCCCTCCGCTTTGTTTTCTGCGCGCGCCAGAAACAGCATGTCGTCAATCAACCGCGATAGCCTCTCCAGATCTTCAACATCTGCCTCGAGCACAGTCTGAAATTCCGCGGCAGAGCGGGGTCGGGACAGCGCCACCTGGGTGCGACCGAGCAGGATGGCAACAGGTGTGCGCATTTCGTGTGCAAGGTCGCCGGAAAATTGATTCAGGTGTGTGACACCGCTGTCGATTCTGGCCAGCATGGCATTGAAATCGATGGCCAGATCGCGCAGCTCCAAGGGCATGTCGTGCGGAATCAGTCTTTGCGAAAGCGAGACCGAACTACTTTCGCGTGCCAGCTTCTTGAATCTTGCCAGCGGTGCCAGTCCGGTGTGCGCGACGCCCCAGGCACCAAGCAATACCAATCCCAGCAGAAGCGGAAGGCCAATCAACGCCGCCGCCATGTATCCCCATAGCAGTTGCCTGTCGTTCATACGGTCCTGTGAAAGGACAAATCGCAGCGTATCGCCGCTGGCCACACTTCCCACGCCCGCCAGCGACGTAAACATTGTTCCGTCCTCAATGCGCCAGTTGGTCACAGCATGCGCGTTGGCCTGGTTGGCGCAGCACACAAGTGAACGAAGTGCCAATTGAGAAAAACTTGCGAGCACCGTGTCTTTACTAAATTCAACAATTGCCAGATGCAGATCATCGTGACCAATAAGAAGATCGCCAAAGCGATGCGCATTGTCCGGCACCTTCTCAGCCGAACCTATTTCCGAAATCACATGCTGTACTAATTCGCGCTTGCCCTGAAGTTCGAGAAACGTGCGCCGGTCGAGCTGCTGCGAAAGGGCGAAATAGCCAACCGCGGCTGCCAACGTAACGACTAGAACGCCGATCGCTCCACTGATCACTGCGATTCGAGCAGAAAGCGAGAGTCTGTTTCCAAGTTGCCCAGGCGACAGCAATGCCTTCCCCTACCTGCCGCTCAATTCGAGTACGTAGCCGACGCCACGCACGGTGTGAATCAGCTTTTCTTCAAATGGTTCGTCGATCTTTACACGCAGCCGCCGGATTGCAACTTCGACCACGTTCGTATCGGAATCAAAATTGATGTCCCAGACAAGGGACGCAATTTCGGTGCGGGAGAGTACTTCGCCGCTGCGCCTGGCAAGCAATGTCAACAAGGCAAACTCCTTGGCGGAAAGTTCGATACGGTGCCCGGCACGCGTTGCGCGATGTTTGATCGAGTCAATTTCAAGATCGGCGACACGCAATATGTTGTCCACCGTGATCGGGTGTCCACGTTTCAGGAGCGCGCGCACTCGGGCCAGCAATTCCGGGAACTGAAAAGGTTTGACGAGATAATCGTCAGCACCCAGCTCGAAGCCCTTCACTTTGTCTCCGGTTTGACCGCGCGCCGTCAGCATCAAGACTGGAATTTGCTTGGCGGTACGTAACGCGGACAAGACGGCAAATCCGTCCAGGCCTGGCAACATGACATCCAGAATGACCAGATCATGATCGCCATTCATCGCCATGTGCAGGCCATCCGTGCCGTTAAGAGCGGTCTCGACGCTGAAGCCGTTCTCCGTCAGGCCCTGGCGCAGATACTCGGCTGCTCGTTTTTCATCTTCAACAATGAGTATTTTCATCTTCAGCAATCGCGTATTCCAGATACATGGCGGCCTTCATGGCGGCCTCTTCGGCTCGCAGGTTAACAGGTTGGTCACGGCGGTTCGACAAGGTTACAGAACTGTAATGTTGCGGCCAGCTTGTCGTTGGTACCTCGGGTTCAAACTTCATTCCATCGCAGCATTTCACGCTGCGCGGTTGCCAGGCTGATGCCTGGCGAATGAAACGACTCAACTAATTGGAGTTTGCCATGTTTACGAAGACCATTCCCGTCGCTGTTGCTGTAGTTCTATCCCTGTCTGCTGGTGCAGCCTTGGCGGACCAGACATTTCATCCGTCGAAAGATGAAGTCGGCACCATCATGCACGTCGTGCCGGGCATCAAGTCACGCGCTCAAGTGAACGCTGAACAAATTGCAACCGCAAACAATGACGTAACTGCAGATGGCTGGCGCTACGTCGGTGGGGAAACAGGCTGGGAACTTGTTCAGCACGCCTACGCATTCCGCAGCGGAAAATTGGTGCATATCGACAACATTGATCACAGCACAGCGAAACCAAGTCTTGCCTCGATCATAGCTGGAAGAAAACTGTATCAGGATCAGTACTCGGGCGGTTAAGCATGCGGTAGCGCACTGGTCGCCGCGACATCGCGGCGACCACGACGAAATATTTTGAGATCACTAATCCAGGGGACAGAAGCATGAAAATATCAAATTTATTGGCTGCGATTATTCTGGTCACAATGACACCGATCATCGTAAGTGCCCAGGCAGTCGTAGCACCTGCCATCACCACCAGTGAAGAGGCGGGCATGACCGCAGGCGTGGTCCGAAAACTGGACGATGAGCAGAAAAAGATAACGCTTAAGCATGAGGCGCTTGAGAATCTCGGCATGCCGCCCATGACGATGGTCTTTCGCCTTGAGAAGGTGTCATTGATTGAAAAGGTGAAAGTCGGCGACCGCGTCATGTTTCGCGCCGAACAAATCGGGGGCGCATTTGTGGTGACGAAACTGACCAGACAGGATGCAATTGATTAGCGATATGTGTCCTTGCAAGTCAGCGAGGATCTCGCCGATCCTTGAGGCGGGCTGTAAAGGGATACGTTAATTGTCTCCGGTAATCACGCGGGAAAGCACCGTCGCGCAGCCTTGGATCGTCCGCCTCTATCCGCCTGTCGACATCGAAGAAGGTACCGAACAACCGGTCCCAGATCATCAAAAATTCACCGTAGTTGACCTGCATGTCCTCGAACTAGCGTTTGTGGTGCCGACGATGTACTTCAGCCACCCCCAGCCATTTGCGCAACGGTCCAAGCATGTAATCGAGATTGGAATGTTGAATGGCGATAAACATTCCGCCCAAGGTGATGCCTTGTCGATTTTGCGTTGAGTCTTGTCAGGGCACCAGTCTGAACTCAAGAACTGGCGCGGCTTTTCAAGGCATTACCTTGAAAAGCCGCGCCAGCGCTTGATTCTGGGTCGGTGCCTTG
>JBKJVA010000100.1:0-3741 GCA_046589675.1 Usitatibacteraceae bacterium | reverse complement strand
TCCAGGCAGCAGACCCGGCACATGGATCTGCTGGATCGCATCGCGCAGTCTTGTGAAAACCAGCGGCACTTGGGAAAGATCTGATCCCGGCATGATCAACAAAAATTCTTCACCTCCGTATCGCCCCAGACGGTCATTGCTGCGTAGCTGATGGGCGCAGGTTTGCGCAAAAGACAATAGCACCGCATCGCCGACGGCATGTCCGCATCCATCGTTGATTGTCTTGAAATGGTCTATATCGATGAGCGCCAGACACATGCGCAGATCGTCGACGCGGCTCAATCGGAGTTTGGCACGGGCGAATTCGAGGATGCTTCGACGATTAGGCAGGCCGGTCAGGTCATCGCGCATGGCAAGGCTGGAAAATCGGCGGTTCTGCTGGCTTTGGCGATACAGGAACAGTCCCAAACCTCCGAGTACAAACAGCAGCAGCACCAACGCGAGGATTAGCGCAATGCGCCGGGCCTCGGATTCGCGTTCCCGGGCACGCAGGAGAGAGTTCTCGGCCTCTTTTTGCTTTACTTCAAAGCGTGTTTGTACTTCGGCAGCATCCTTTTCTCGCGCCGCGGTGACGTTGCGCTGCTCAGCGTCGCGCAGCAGCACCTGATGGCGGTATGCCTTATCGAAATCACCCAGCTTCGCATACACCTCCGCTGCACTGCTCAGGTAAGTGGCTTCCATCCAGAACGAATCAATCTTGCTGCGAATCGCATCGGCCTTGGCCAGCGCGTCCAGACTATCGCGACGCCGTTCGAGATGCGCAAACGCTTTTGCACGGGCGCGTTGTGCATTAAATATCATGGTGGCATCGCCGGCCTTGGTCAGCTCGGGCAGCGCATTATCCAGGTTGCTTAGCGCCTCATCCCAGTTGCCTGATTCTCCCGCCAGGACACCTAGTCGATAGTTGGCGAAGGCAAGCCCGATCGGGTCGCTGAGTGTGCGGAACGAAGTGATACTCTTTTGTATATATAGCTTGGCATTTGGCAGATCTTTGAGACGCTGGTACACCACGCCAATATTGAAGTTGACGTTGGCAAGTTCGTGTCGGCCGGTTTTTTCTGCGCCAGGTCGGATGGATTGCTGGTGGTAACTCAGCGCTTTCAATAGTTCTTCGCGGTTGGCGCGGTCGTGGGTGTAGGCATTGCCAATGGCCGACAAAGTGTTGCGTGCACTCTGTGCATCGCCAAGCTCGACATATTGCTGGTGTGCTTTGAATAGCAAATCGAGCGACTCGGTGTCGCGGCCCAGCAGGCCATAAACAAACGCTTTGGCGACCATGACGCCAGTCGCAGCACGTGTCAATCCGGCTTTCTCGGCCACCATAATGGCTTGATCGAATGCCTCTAGTGCGTCCGGGTATTTGCCAGCTGAAGATAACGCCGTCGCCTTGCCGGAAAGAAACTCGCATTCCGCTTGTGGATCGCGCAGCAGGCGGGAAAGTTCAAGCCCTTGCGCAGCCAGCTTGGCCAGCGTGACGTTTTCCTCCAGTTGTGCGCTAGCCATGACTGACAGCCTGAGTCCGCGCAGTTCAAGTTTTTTATCACCACTTTTCAAACCCTGCTGCTGCCACACCTCGCCTTCCCGGTTGGCAGCACGAGGGTCATCCGCGACTTTATCCTCAAGCGTGCGGGTATCACGATCAAGTGCGCCGAGACCGGCGTTACCGGTGATCGGCGCGAGCATCAATACCATACAAGCGATGAAACAACGCATGTGCTGCACTTTCGTCATATCCGTGTTTATGGAATCCGGCATAGGGTTCATCACCTGAAACTTTTCGGGATACAAGATGCGCAGTCGCACGCTACATCCAGCCATGCGGTGATGCCGCGCGTTGCTCGACGGCGGCCGCCGGTTGTGGGTGCGCGAAGAAGTAACCCTGGGCCTCCTGACACCCACAAGCCGCCAGGAAATCAAGCTGCTCGCGGGTTTCCACCCCCTCAGCGATGACTCGCAATTGCAGGTTCTGTGCCAGATTGACAATAGCGCGGACGATGGCAGCATCATCGGGGTCGGTGCTGATATCGCGCACGAATGAATGATCGATTTTCAGATTGTCGACACGAAATCGCTTTAAGTAGGCAAGACTGGAAAAACCAGTGCCGAAGTCGTCTATGGAAAGTTTCACGCCAAGTTGCTTCAGTTGAGCAAACAGGCCCATCGTCTCTTTGGTGTTGGCCATCAGGATGCTTTCGGTGATCTCCAACTCGAGCTGATCCGGACGCAGCCCGGAATCGAGGAGTGCCTGCTGAACGTGTTCCGGCAAACCGGTATCGAAAAACTGTCGCGCAGAGAGGTTTACGGCCATCGATTGCACAACGAAGCCGGCCTCGCGCCAGCGTTTCATCTGTTGGCAAGCCTCACGAATCACCCATGCGCCCATGGATTTGATGAGCCCGCTTTCCTCGGCGATGGGAATGAAATTACCGGGCAGGATCAATCCGTCCTGTGGATGATTCCAGCGTAGCAACGCCTCATAGGCGACAACGCTACCCGAGGCAAATGCTATACGTGGCTGATAATAGAGTTCCAGCTCATTGCGTGGGATCGCCAGGTGCAAATCGTTTTCCAGTTTGAGGCGCGCTTGCAATGCGGCACTCATGTTGGCTGCATAGAACTGCACATTGTGCCGCCCGCTGGCTTTGGCGTGATACATCGCCGCGTCCGCGAAGCTCAGCAATTTCGCGGGATCGTCACCGTCATCCGGAAACACACTGACGCCGATCGAGGGCGTGACGCGAAGCTCGCGATCACCTACGTTGCAGGGTTCGCTCAATTGCGCCATGAGTTTCGCCGCGATCGGTGCGATGTCGGTCTCTACCTGTGCGTGTGGCAGAACAATGACAAACTCATCACCACCGACACGCGAAACCGTGTCGCTGTCCCGCAACGTACTGGTGAGGCGCCTTGCCATTTCTCGCAGAACCTCATCCCCGACCGCGTGTCCGAGTGTGTCGTTAATGTTCTTGAAGCGGTCCAGGTCGAGAAACATCACTGCTACCTGCCAACCTTCGCGGCGCGCCTGCGCCAGCGATTGCGCGAGGCGATCCTGTAACAGTCGACGGTTTGGTAATCCGGTCAGCGCATCGTGCAGGGAGAGGTGGCGCGCGCGCTCCTCGGCTTGCAGCCGTTCATCGACCTCTCCCTGCAATTTGACATTTGCGCAGGCCAACTCTTCGGTGCGTGAGTGAACGCGGCGCTCGAGTTCCTCATTGAGTTGACGCAGGCGTTCAACAGCGTTGCGGCGCTCCGTCACGTCTTCAATAATCCATATGGTGCCGCCTGTAACGGGACTCACCAGATCGACCGGTCGCGCCTGAAGGCGGCACCAGACCAACGTTCCGTCGCGACGTTTCATACGGCGCTCAAGCTCAACCGACTGTCCCTGCGACAACAATGGGCCGACCACGCTGCCAACCTCGGCGTATTCTTCCGGCGTCCCCCACACAGCCATTCCCGACTGGCCGACAAGGCCGCCTGCTGGCCAGGCAAACAATTCTTCGAATGCCCGATTGGCGTGCTGAAAAGCACGGTCTTTGGTGAATGCTATTCCCACCGAAGCATTATTCAGAATCGCTTCGTACTTGAGTAAAGTCTCGTGCTCGGACACGCCACTACTTGCCGGTGATGTCTCCGGCAAGGAAGTTTGCCCTGCGTCCCGGGGAAAGTTGGTCATGCAGCTCTTGTCGTCGTTTTGGGTCTGCACCCAAGCACAATCCAGATAGTGCCGGATAAATTCGA
>JBKJVA010000171.1:0-4417 GCA_046589675.1 Usitatibacteraceae bacterium | reverse complement strand
CCAGCAATTCACGGATGTCAGCCTCATCATCGACGATCAAAACATGGTTGGTAGTCATGGACTGGCTTTTTCCCCTTTGATGGTCAGACGAAAGCACGCCCCAGCCAGCGGCGCGGTGCCCGTGTTCCACAGCGCCGGTGCGCCTGCGTATTCCAGGCGCGCACCGTTAACTTCGGCAAGCTCACGGGCAATATAGAGTCCCAAACCGGTGCCGCTCGCATCGGTGGTGAAAAATGGCTCAAACAAATGCGGTAGTGCTTCTGCGGATACGCCCGGTCCGTCATCGCTGACCTCCAACTGCAGATTACCCGCGTCTGGCGCATCACGAAGAAAAATAGTGACGCTTTGCGGTAGGCCGCGACCGTGGCGCGTGGCATTGCGAACAAGATTCCATAATATTTGATCGAGATGGCTACGGTCAAAAACGGGGCGACGCTTGGCCACGATTTTGACGGTAAACATGCTGGCCTCTACCTTTTCGTTCGCACAAAAATCCCCCACGAAACGTTCGAGGTACGGCTTGGCGTCGATTGGTTCGGGGTGCGCCCGATCGCGGCGATTCAAATACAAGACCTCTTGCACCATCCGGTCGAGTCGATGCGCGTTTTTCTGAATGATCGTCAGCAAGCGCTGATCTTCCGGCCGACGTTCGCTTTCTTCATGCAGCAGGTCCGCGGCGTGGTTAATGCTCGAAAGCGGATTGCGGATCTCGTGCGCAATGCTCGCCGTGAGCCGTCCCAGTGCGACCAGTTTCATCTGTTGCGCCTGCGCCCGGATGCGGCTGGCGTCTTCGATAAAAATCACCGTGGGCGAGGCCGTCTGGTCACCAACCGCGACAAACCGTACCTGATAATCGCGCTGGGTACGCGAATCGCGCAGCATCGCGAATATGCGCTGCGGATCGTCCCGCCACTCGGCTAGCTGTTTGGCCAGCACAGGCGCTACTTCTGCAAGCACACGTTCATTGGCCCCGGCCAGTCCGGCGACCAATGATTCACTCTGCGGATTATGTTGACGGATCACGCCGCGTTCATCGACAACCACAAACCCGTCCTGCATGTCACGGATGACGAGTTCGTTGATCTGCGCCAAATTGGCCAAATCTACTCCGCGCTCTTCGGCGATTTTTTCAGCGCCACGGGCATATTTGGCGAGCGTAAAGCCCAAGCCCGCGATCACGAAGTAGCTGCCTGCAAGCAGGCCGCTTTGGAAAAAATCAGCGGCCGAGGCTTCAACGTTCAGGATTTGCCAGGATTGCTCAAGCAGAATTGCCAAGGCCGCCATGGCCGCATGAAAAAACGCGAGACGCCCGCGTGCAACCAATCCTGCTGCGGCCAGACTGACCAGCAACAGTAAGCCGATACCGCTTTTTACGCCACCCGAAGCATGCATCAGCAGTGTCATCGCAATCACGTCGAGTACAACTTGCCCTGTGAGATGGTAGGCTGCAGCGGGCAGGCGCCATTGTGCGGCAGCCATCACTGCCGTTGCCGCGATGAAATAGATCATCAGCGTCCATCCCGCCATGGCTGGTGTCTGGGGACTTAACACCTGGAAACGCTGAAAACCCAAATACATCAAGCCGAGGATTACCGCGATGACCACGCGATATCTCGAAAACAGGGTCAGCAAATGCCAGACGGTTTCGAGCGATGGTTGCTGCACGAGGGCTGCCGCCGAAGCGCGCTTGCTGGTCTCGGTGTCTGTGGAAACGGCAACGGACACAGACGCATTCATTGCATGTCCAACTACACGCGATGCAAGCAATGCGCAGGATCGTGGCAACTCACATAGCCATCGAGCATCATGCTTTCTGATTCAGGCATCAACACATTGCACTTGTGACACGTGACCATTTTTTCGGGCACATTTTCGCGTTTGTCAGGCTCGCTACCTCCGGAAGGTCCGGAGCGCTTCTTGCCCAAGCCCTTGAACAGCACCCAGATCAGCACCACGATGATGAGCAGAAAAACTATTTTTCCCATTTTCGCGGGCCGATTGGTTGATTGATCGAAGGCGACGATTGCATGCGCCTATGTTATCGCAGTTAGGTTTGACCCGGCGTGCGCCATTAGCCTGGTGTGCAACCGATGCGGCTATTTTTCGACGAACGCACGCTCGATCACAAAGTGGCCGGGAGATTCCATGTGCCCTTCATGATAGCCACGTTTTTGGAGAAGGCTTTTGGTGTCCTTGAGCATCTCCGGGCTGCCGCAGATCATCACCCGATCGTGTTCGATATCGAGTGGCGGCAATCCAATATCGGCGGCAAGCTTGCCGGTATCCATCAGCGTCGTGACACGCCCCTGATGGCGAAACGCTTCGCGCGTTACCGTTGGATAGTAGATCAACTTTGCCTTAACCTGTTCGCCGAAAAATTCGTTGTTCGGCAAGTCATCGGTAATGACATGATCGTAAGCCAACTCGGAGATTTCGCGGCAACCGTGTACCAGTACGACCTTTTCAAAGTGATCGTACGTTTCGGGGTCTTTAATCACACTCATGAACGGCGCTAAGCCGGTACCGGTCGACAGCATATAAAGGGTTTTGCCCGGCAGCAAATTTTGCAGAATTAGAGTACCCACCGCTTTACTGTTCACCAGCAGCGTGTCACCGACCTCAATATGCTGCAATTGCGATGTGAGCGGGCCGTTGGGCACTTTGATGGAGAGAAACTCCAGTTGCTCCTCGTAATTTGCGCTGACCATGCTGTACGCGCGCAACAGCGGTTTGCCTTCGACTTCGATGCCGATCATGGTGAATTGGCCATTGAGGAACCGAAACGAAGGGTCGCGCGTGGTGGTAAAACTGAACTGGCGATCGGTCCAATGATGAACCGAGAGAACGCGTTCGCGAAAAATGGAGGCCATGGGCTACTGGTGAGGAACCAAATAAAATCTGGATGAAAAAACGCTAAGGCAGGAAAACACAAAGCTGGTTCACACCGGCCATGACTTTTCCATTAAATTTGCCTGCCGTGGTCGGGGTGAGAGGATTCGAACCTCCGGCCTCTACGTCCCGAACGTAGCGCTCTACCAGGCTAAGCTACACCCCGTTTTGCGGTCTGTCGGTGCGCGCCGGAAATCAATAACGGCGCTCCACCGCGAATACACATAATTGTAGCAGAGCGTCTCGAAAAACGGAATCTGCAAGGTGCGAAATCGCCGCCTCGGCGGCCTTGGTTTCGCGACGCGCCTGCGCGCGCGCATACTCGAGGGCACCGGTGGTCTGAATGGTTGCAACGACCGTTTCCAGCTCGTCGCGTCCGCCGTTTTCGATGGCGCGTCGAATCGATGAACGTTGCGATTCATTGCCGTGCTTGAGCGCGTAAATCAATGGCAATGTAGGCTTGCCTTCGGCGAGATCGTCGCCAACATTCTTGCCGGTCTCGCCCATTTCACCTGAATAGTCAAGCACGTCATCGATCAACTGGAAAGCTGTGCCCAAATGCATGCCATAGTCGGCAAGCGCTGCTTCATCGGCGGCAGATGCGTTTCCCAAAATAGCCCCCACACGGCAGGCGGCTTCGAACAATTTCGCCGTCTTGAAGCGCACCACCTTCAGATATTTTTCTTCGCTGGTATCGGCGTCGTGGATGTTGAGCAGTTGCAACACTTCGCCCTCGGCGATCACGTTGGTCGCCTCAGCAAGCACCGCCATCACCTGCATCGAACCGACACCGACCATCATCTCGAAGGCGCGGGAATAAAGAAAGTCACCCACCAGCACTGCGGCAGCGTTGCCGAATTCGGCGTTCGCGGTGTTGCGACCGCGACGCAAACTGGATTCATCAACCACATCGTCATGGAGCAACGTCGCGGTATGAATAAATTCGATCACCGCAGCGATTTCGAATAAGGCTGATTTCTTCGCATTGAAGTGATTGCCCGCTAACAGCACGAGCGCCGGGCGAAGCCGTTTTCCTCCCGACTCAATGATGTAGTGGGAGATCTGATTGATGAGCAGGACCGCAGATGCCAAACGCTGCCGGATGACACTATCGACAGCAATGATATCGGCCGCGATTTCGCGCCGGATGGCGTCCAGACTGATCGGATCGTGGGGCAGGTTCATAAAATTCGCAGAAATGGCTTAGCGACGACAGACCGACGCCGTCAAGCCAGTCTAAACCGCTGTTTCGACAGGTGAATAGGTGCTGACAACACGACAAAACGGTTTGACGGTCGGACCAAAGGCCAGTATCATAGCGGGTTCCGTCGACAGTCGATGGAAAACTATTGTTATTTATTGGAGTTTAACCATGTATGCGGTCATAAAAACCGGCGGGAAGCAGTATCGGGTCCAGGCTGGTGAAAAACTTAAAATAGAACAGATACCGGCAGACGTGGGCTCGCAAATTGTTTTGGATCAGGTGTTGATGGTCGGCGCGGGTGAAACCGTCACGATCGGCACGCCA
>JBKJVA010000203.1:0-4330 GCA_046589675.1 Usitatibacteraceae bacterium | reverse complement strand
GATGACGATATTTTTGGTCGTCAGCTTTTGTTTGGTGCCGTTTTCCAGGGAAATTTCCACTTCCCACGGCGAGAGAATTTTTGCGCTGCCTTTCACGCAATCCACGCCTAAACCGGTGTAGCGCGCGACCGAGTCATGCGGTTCGATCACCGCGATAATTTTTTGTACGCGCTCCATGACGTCGGCGAAGTCCCATTCGGCGCTTGCACGACCAATGCCAAATTCTTTCGCACGCGAAATGTGGTTCAGTAATTTGGCTGAACGAATCAGCGCCTTGGACGGAACGCAGCCGGTGTAGAGGCAATCGCCGCCGAGTTGATGCCGCTCCACCAGCGTCACCTTGGCTTTCACCGCCGCGGCGATATAACTGGTGACCAAACCTGCCGAGCCGCCACCGATAACGACCACGTTGCGGTCAAAATGCGCAGGCTTTTTATCTGCCCATTTGGCGTAGACTTTTCTCGACCGGACCCCGTCGATGATTTTCTTTGCCACGATAGGCAGGGTACCAATCAGCACGAACGCACCGATCAGGCCGGGCGACAGGATGCCCTTGAGTGACGTGATCCCGGCAAGCTGTTGCCCGGCATAAACGAACACGATGGTGCCGGCCAGCATGCCGACCTGCGACACCCAGAAGAAAGTCAGAGTCTTCATGGTGGTCAAGCCCATGACCGCGTTGATCACGAAAAACGGAAATGCCGGCACCAACCTGAGGGTGAACAGGTAAAAGCCACCTTCTTTCTCGACGCCCGCATTGAATGCTTTTAATTTGTCGCCAAACTTCGTCTGGATGGAATCGCGCAACAAAAAGCGCGCAACCAAAAAAGCCAGCGTGGCACCAATACTCGAGGCAAACGAAACGATGATGACCCCCCAGAAGAGGCCAAAGATGGCGCCGGCGACGAGCGTCATGATGGCGGCACCGGGCAAGGACAATGCGGTAACGGCGATATAGGCCGCAAAAAATAGCAGGCCGGTTTGCACGGGATTGGCCTGATAGTAGGCCGCAATGACACCCTGCTGCTGTTTGAAATATTCCAGGCTGAAATATTTGCCGAGGTCAAAAATAAAAAATGCGGCGATGAGCGCCACGACAAATATCAGTACAAGTATTTTGGTTTTTTTCATGTTGTTTCCTGGGAACAGGACTCGATGGGGTCGGAAATGAGGAGATCAGTTAACTTATGCAGATTTTTTTCTGGTCTTCACGGCATTCTTTGCTGCATTTTTTGCGGTGCGGCCCGGTTTGACAGGCGCTTTTGGCTTCCCGTGTGGGATAGTACTGAGCGGCCGCATTTCGCTGCCACTATCGAGAAATTGTGCGTGAAGATCGACAGTCTGACGTTTACCGACATCATCAAAGTGACGCGCCAGCCAGACGCCGGTCGCTTCGCGACCGCGATCACGCAAAGTCTCCAGGAACGACCAATCGGTACAAAGTTTTGATGCGGCAGATAAATCGGCCAAGGCGTCATCGGCGCGCAGCGAGTGAATCAGTACATATTTCAATTGATCGAGGTATTCATCTTTGAGCCAGCCATCGCCAATCAATTTTTGCACAAACGCCACCGCACGCAGCTCTTTGATCAAGGCGGAATTAAAGCTGATTTCATTGACACGGTCTTCAATTTCATGCGGCGTGGTGGGCGTACCCATGCGCACGATCGGGTTGATGTGGACGATCAGCACATCGCGCGCATCGGTGCGATAGAACAAGGGAAACAGTGCGGGATTACCCATATAGCCGCCATCCCAATAGGTATGGCCATCGATTTCGACGGCCTGATACATGAAGGGCAGACAGGCCGATGCCATTACCACATCCACGGTAATTTCAGGGTTCTGAAATATGCGCACATTGCCGCTCTGCACATTGGTTGCTGACAAAAAGAGTTGCTGTCCTTCATAGTGGTTAAGCGCTTCAAAATCGATCTGCTCATTGAGCAGATTACGCAGTGGATTGAAGTTGGTGGGATTGAGCTGATACGGCGAATACGCGTTAGTCATGGCCTTGAAAGCCTGAAAGCTCAGGCTGTTTTCGCTGTTCCAGTGATTACCTTTGAGTCGATCCCAGGGAGACGCCCTTACAAGCGAATAACGCTCACCAGCTTCGGATACGGCGCGCCAAAATTTCTCAAGTGCCGCTCGCGCGCCATCGCGCCCACCGGTAAGCAACCCGTGGGCAAGCACCACGGCATTCATCGATCCTGCACTGGTGCCGGATATGCCTTCAAAGGCCAGGCGCCCATCTTCGAGTAAGCGGTCGAGCACACCCCAGGCAAATGCGCCGTGGGCGCCGCCGCCCTGCAGCGCGAGATTGATAGTCTTTGCAGCTTTTGAACCCGACGAAGGCGCAGCGGATTTGCGGGGCATGTGGAGCTCCATAACGTGCGGGGGGAGGGATACGGGTGCAAGTTAACCCGACATCGCGCCAACGGCAAGTAAATTCGCCGCACTGGCGGCGGGTGCGCTCAAGCGCAGACGGATGGTGCGCGAACCAGGCCGAGCGCGTGTGGTGCGGCGTACGCGGGACCATCAACGATGCGTTTGAAGTACGAATGATGGGCGGGTGAGCCTTCAGGCCAGTTCTGGATAAAAGAATTTTGAAACGACACGCCATCGTAATGCACCGGGATGGCGTCAACATATACGTCACCAAACTGCGCGCCATATTGTGCAAGACCCTCCCGGGCCGGATGGATTGAAAGGCGCGAGAGCAGACCGTACTGGGTCCGTGAAAAATTCGGCATACCTGCTGCCCCGTTGTTAATGACAAAGTGACCGCGACTGCTTTCTGCATCTGCAAAGCAGCGAAACGCCGACAGGCAGGTGTGGCTTGAAACGAACCCGGCCAGATTGGCGCTGCGGCAGATCTGTTGCAGCCAGGCGATATTGACGGGGTCGTGGAGGCTGTCGTGGGCGAAGCGCCAGCCCGCGAGCGACTCGGCGTCCCCATGCACGACCCCGAAACGCGATCCTCCGACGGCGACCACCGCATGCGTTGGTAACGCGGCAAGCGTTTGGATGAGCGCAGGAAAGACGCTCGCAGTCGCTTGCAGTCGCGCCATGATGGCGTTGGAGCGCGCGACATCCGCATCGTCCACATAGTCTGGATAAGCGCAGCCGCAACCGGCGCCATCAACGACTCCCAACTCGGTTTCAACGTTGCCGCGCAGGGCGACGTGACGAAGCACTTGCCGATTGATCGCCGAAAAATTCTCAGAATCGATATTGAACCAGTTGAAATCGCCATTGAAAATCAGCGTCGGCTTGATCGGTTCGGCATCGGCAAGTTCCAAAATTGCATTCAGCGCCGGCAAATTACCGTAAAGGCCACCGATGACGTATATCGTTTCCGCGCGGAGTTCGGCTGGGCGCTCAAATGACGCAGGCGGGTAGCGATAACTGAGGGGGCAAGAGCGGCCAGGCAGCATGGAAAAGGATAGATTAACGATTAAATTTGAAACTCAAGCACTGGTGCGGCTTAAGGGCCAAAAATGCCTGGAGACGCCCGCCAATGCTAGTGTTTCATTATTCCGCAGCAGCCAGCGCCGCTTCCGGGAAATTGTCGGCTTCCAGTGCGCCACCGCAGGACGAACCCTGCCCCGCCGTACAGCCATAGCAATGATCCTTCACGACGATCGGATTGCCGAGTAAATCGACGGCCATGAGGTCACGCAGGTGCGTTTTCAGGCGGCCCGACTGTTGCAACAGCAGACCCAGCATCTGATTGAAATCGCAGTCGTAAACATAGCCTAAATAATCAACCGAGAGCAGCGACCGGCACATCACATTGTCGAGGTTGTGTGCCTGAAAAGACGCTACCAGCAAATCCATGTAACCCTCGAACTGCCCTTTCGATATCAGCGTCGAGCCGAAGCGCTGGATCGGCATGTTGGTGATGGTGAACAGGTGATTGAAAACGATACCGAAGTTTTCCTGCAATAGGCGGTGGTAATCGGCTTCGAGTTGTTCTTGTGGCGGCGGTAACTTGGGGCCCTGCGGATTGAATACGAGGTTCAAGGTCAATCTGCTGCCGGGCTTGCCGTAGCCGAGGGCGTTGAGTTTTTTCAGCCCCTCGATGGATTTTTCGAACACGCCCTCACCGCGCTGCTTGTCGACGTTTTCCTGCGAGTGACAAGGTAACGATGCGCTTACTTCGACCTGGTTTTCCGCCAAAAACGTCGCAAGATCCTCAAACCCCGGCTCGCCCAGAATGGTGAGATTGCAGCGGTCGATCACGCGTACACCCAGAGTACGCGCCGCGCGCACGAGGTGGCGGAAATGATCATTCATTTCCGGGGCGCCACCGGTCAAATCCAGAACC
>JBKJVA010000278.1:0-3814 GCA_046589675.1 Usitatibacteraceae bacterium | reverse complement strand
TTCGCAACACGCGTTCGCGGTCTATCCGCTGGCAACGCAGGCGGTCGGCGCTGCGGGCATCGAAGTGAAGGCGAAGAATTTCGGTAATGATCTCGATGCGATGCTGACAGCAATTCGAGCTGACACCAAAATGATTTTTCTGGCGAACCCGAATAACCCTACCGGCACCTTCATCGCGGGGACAGAGTTGCTCGCTTTCGTGCGGCGGGTGCCGCAAAAAATATTGGTGGTGCTCGACGAAGCCTATGGCGAGTACTTGAAGGATGCCGATGTTTACGACAGCGTGCCGTGGCTTGCCGAATTTTCAAACGTCATCATCTCGCACACGCTATCGAAGGCATACGGTCTGGCGGGGTTGCGCATCGGGTTCGGCCTGGCGCATCCACAACTGATCGATTTGATGAATCGGGTGCGGCAACCTTTCAACGTAAATCATCTTGCCATGGTGGCTGCTGTGGCAGCCCTCGACGATGACGATTTCATCAGGGAAAGCCGCCGCGTTAATGACGCCGGATTGACGATGCTTACGACAGAGCTAGCTAAACGCAACCTGGAAACCATTCCAGCTTTCGGCAATTTCATCACGTTCAAAATACCCAATGCCAGGCGCGTATTTGAATCGCTGCTGAGGCAGGGGGTTATTGTCCGACCCATTGCCGGCTATGGCTTGCCGGACTATTTACGCGTCACTGTCGGTACCGAAGCGCAGAATCGGCGCTTTCTGGCTGCGTTGGACGTAGCCCAAGCGAAAAAATAAGCATGCAACAAGCAATGGCGTGCTTCTTCGGGCATTTATCGGCTGCGAACCCCACCAGTGCTAGAGGTTGAGCAAACGTTTCAATTCGCGAGCGGATCGCCCGCAAGATGGTTGCCCGCTATAACGGGCAGCGCGACCTGCAAGGTTGAATATTGAAAATGAATATCGGAATTATTGGTGTTGGCTTGATTGGCGGATCGTTCGCACTTGCGTTGCGGCGCGCGCGCAGTGATTTGCGGGTGCTCGGCATCGACCGTGACCAATCCGCTCTCAACGCCGCAATTGCGTTGGGTGCAATCGATGAAGCGGCGTCGCCCGCAGCGATGGCTACCTGCGAGGTGATCCTCATTGCGGTACCGGGCCGCCAATTTCCCGCTGTGCTCGCCGGGATTTTGCCCTATCTGCAACCTGGTACCGTGATTACCGATGCTGGCAGTACTAAACAGGACGTGATTGCAGCCGCGCGTGCGGCGATGCTTGGAGGCAAGATTTCCCAATTCGTACCAGGACACCCCATCGCCGGCCGCGAGCATGCGGGTGTGACGGCCGCAGATGCCAGTTTGTTTGACGGCAAAAATGTGGTGCTGACGCCAATTGCAGAGAACCTGACGCAGACAGTCGAACGCGTGCGGTCGCTATGGCATGCGTGTGGCGCGAAGGTAGTCGAGATGCCCGCCGACGCGCACGATGCAGTATTTGCCGCTGTGAGCCATCTGCCGCATCTGCTGGCTTTCGCGCTGGTCGATGAACTCGCAGCGCGACCCAACGCCAAGACTTTGTTCTCATTCGCGGCAAGCGGTTTTCGCGATTTCACCCGGATCGCCGGGTCAAGCCCGGAAATGTGGCGCGACATCGCGCTCAACAATCGAGAGGCACTGTTGTGCGAACTCACGGCCTACGAGGCGCATATCGCTGCGTTGAGGAAGGCCCTGGCGTCCGGCGATGGTGAAGCACTCGCGGCGCTGATGGCGCGCGCAAAAAAGGCGCGTGATCGCTGGATGGCTGGTCAGCTCGATGGTTTTCGCGATGAAGCAACATGAGCACGCGCGCTAAATTTTTGGATGTTGGACCGTATTGGCACGCCAGCGGCGAGGTGACCTTGCCGGGCTCGAAGAGCATTTCCAATCGCACGCTGCTACTTGCCGCCTTGTGCGGTGACAAGACGCGCGTGCAGGGACTGCTGAAATCCGATGATACCGATGTCATGATCAAAGCACTCCGGCAACTCGGCACAGGTATCGATGCGGGCGAAAATGCCGCTGATGAAGTCGTCGTTGATGGTACCAACACATTTTCAGTTACCAGTGCCGAACTTTTTCTCGGCAATGCCGGCACCGCATTCCGACCGTTGACCGCTGCACTATCCCTGTTCGCAACAACGGGCAGTTGCTACCGACTGTCCGGTGTGCCGCGCATGCATGAACGCCCCATTGGCGATTTGGTAGAGGCGCTGCAGGCGCTGGGCGCGGATATTCGCTATCTTGAAAATATTGGCTTCCCTCCGCTGGAAATTCGCTGCCGCAAACCGCTATCGAGTGATTGCGTGCAGGTACGCGGCGATGTGTCCAGCCAATTCCTGTCGGCATTGCTGATGGCGCTGCCAATATTGACGCGCGAAACGGGAACTGCAATGCGCGTGGAAGTCATCGGTGAGCTCATTTCCAAACCCTACGTTGAAATCACACTGAATCTGATGGCGCGTTTCGGCGTCGTGGTTGCGCGTCAAGGCTGGCAGGCGTTCATCGTGCCGGCGAACGCACGCTATCAAACGCCTGCAGATAAGACCATTATTGTTGAAGGCGATGCTTCAAGCGCATCGTACTTTCTCGCCGCCGGTGCCATTGCCGGTGGGCCTGTGCGTGTACAGGGTGTAGGCAGGAATAGTATTCAGGGAGATAGCCGCTTTGCCGGCGTGCTCAAGCAGATGGGTGCCAGGGTGCAAATGGGGGATGACTGGATCGAAACATCGAAGCCGGTTGCAGGAAAATTGACTGCCATCGATGCCGACCTGAATCAGATCCCGGATGCGGCGATGACGATTGCAATCTGTGCCTTGTTTGCGGAGGGCACGACGACCATCCGCAATATCGCCAGTTGGCGGGTCAAGGAAACCGATCGGATTGCTGCCATGGCGACTGAATTGCGCAAACTCGGTGCGTTGGTTGAAGAGGGCGTGGATTACCTTCGCGTCACCCCACCGCCAGAAATAAAAACTGGCGTCGCCATCGATACCTATGACGACCATCGCATGGCCATGTGTTTTTCGCTGGTATCGCTGGCAGGTGTTGCGGTACGCATTAACGATCCCGGCTGTGTATCGAAAACGTTTCCAGCGTATTTTGAAGAATTAAAGAAAATCGCGTCATGAGCCCAACATTGATACCCGTCATCGCCATTGACGGGCCGACCGCCTCTGGCAAAGGTACGGTCGCGCAACGGGTCGCGGAAAGTCTCGGATTTCACTACCTGGATAGCGGTTCGCTATACCGACTTACCGCGCTGGCCGCGTTGCAACAGGGGATTGATCTGGCGGATGCATCAGCGGTTGCACGCGTGGCGAAAAACATGAGAATCGCGTTTCAGGAAGGCAAAACCCTGCTCGACGGCCACGATGTCAGCGACGTGATCCGAACTGAAACAGCCAGTCAGAATGCATCGCGGGTCGCCGCCCTGCCGGAAGTTCGAAATGCGCTTTTATTGCTGCAGCGGGCGTTTCGCGTCAATCCCGGGCTGGTCGCTGATGGGCGCGATATGGGGTCTGTGGTGTTTCCCGACGCCACCTTGAAGGTGTTTCTGACCGCCAGTGCGGAGACAAGGGCGGCGAGACGCACTAAGCAGTTGAAAGAAAAAGGAATGTCTGCAATAATGCTCGACGTTGTGAAAGAATTGCGCGCCCGGGACGACAGAGACATGAACCGTCCGGTTGCGCCGTTGAAGCATTATCCAGACGCTTATCTAATTGATACCACTGGGATTTCCGCAGAAGTAGCGGTGCAAAAAATCCTTAGCTTGGCCCAAAAATCAGTAGGGTCTTGATATCAGGCAGCTTTTTGCTTG
>JBKJVA010000225.1:0-3288 GCA_046589675.1 Usitatibacteraceae bacterium | reverse complement strand
CGCTGGTGCGTATTGGTGGCGGCAATCTGAAATCGATTGTCGTGTTTGCGTTTCTGGGTATTGCTGCCTACATGACGATGAAAGGATTGTTCGGGGTGTGGCGCGTCAATGCGCTCGATGTGGTCGCCATCGATGTGTCGCAGCACGGCATCGCTACCCAGGAGTTAGGCGCGTTGGTGGCACCCTTGTTGAACGTGAGCAAAAAAACCGCGCAGATCATTCTGGCCTGTCTGATTGCCGGGCCTATGCTGATATTCGTGCTGATGAGCCGTGATTTTCGGACCAGTCTTGACGCATGGCTTGGCGGCTTGGGTTATGGTCTCGCGGTGATTGCGGGCTGGTACATCACTGCACACGTAGGTTTTGGCGAAAACGCGGATACGCTGGAGACGATGTTTTTTGGCACCAATAGCCGCGCCGCCGAGTCGCTTACCTTCGTCGCGCCGTATGGATACAGCCTGGAGCTGCTGATGCTATGGAGCGACAAATCACTCATCATCACGTTCGGAATCGCCTCAACGCTCGGCATGATTTTTGGATCACTGGCGTATTCACTGCTCACCAGGCGGTTCCGTTGGGAAGGTTTCGTCAATATTGACGACACGCGCAATCACATTATCGGCGCAGTATTGATGGGTGCGGGCGGTGTCACCGCGATGGGCTGCACCATCGGCCAAGGGGTGAGCGGCCTTTCGACATTAGCAGTGGGCTCGTTTTTTGCGCTTGCCGCGATGATCATCGGCTGCGGCGCGACGCTGAAGTATCAGTATTGGAAAATGATGCAGGAAGGGTAGCGGCACACCCGCACCTTGACGCCAATAAATTCGACAAACACTAGCACTGACGAGCCTTTCAAGGCATTTTAGTGTGGGAAGGCCCGCCAAACGGCGATCTGCGTAATTTGTTGGATTGATAAACTTCGTATTTTAAGCAGAATGCGTTAAATGCCATTGATATCACCATCCAAACTCAAATCGGGAAAACGCATACCGTGAAATTTTGGAGCAACAATCCAGGTGTATGGGCCGCATTGGCTGCGGCACTGTTATTTGGTGCCGGCACACCGTTCGCGAAACTATTGCTGGGGCCGGTGAGTCCCTGGCTGCTGGCAGGATTGCTTTACCTGGGCTCGGGCATCGGGCTGGCGACATGGCGCCTCTTGAGTCGCGCAGATGCCACGCGCGTGGGCAGGGCAGAGGCCGGATGGCTTGCTGGTGCCGTTATCGCAGGCGGGATAATTGCGCCCGCTTTGCTCATGTGGGGACTGGTCAACATGCCCGCGTCGGGCGCTTCACTGTTACTCAACGCCGAGGGTGTATTGACAGCGCTCATCGCCTGGTTCGTTTTTCGCGAGAACTTTGACCGGCGTATCGCGTTGGGCATGGCGCTCATAGTCGCCGGTGCGCTGGTTCTTTCGTGGCCGGAGGACATGCGCTTCGGTTCTTTATTACCGTCACTCGCGGTGCTTGCGGCGTGTCTTTTTTGGGCGATTGACAACAATCTGACGCGCAAGGTGGCATTGCTTGACGCGTCCTTTATTGCGATGACCAAAGGCTTGGCGGCAGGTATCGTCAATACCGCCATTGCCTTGTCGCTTGGGTCGGTGCTGCCGTCGGTACTGACGACACTGGCCGCGGCAACGGTCGGTTTATTGAGTTACGGAGTTAGCCTGGTGCTGTTCGTGATTGCGCTGCGCCACCTGGGTACGGCCCGCACCGGTGCCTACTTTTCAACCGCGCCGTTCGCCGGCACGCTGATAGCCGTCGTCGGCATGGGCGAGCCGGTGACAACGCAATTGCTCATCGCCGGCGCGCTGATGGCCCTTGGCGTATGGCTGCACGTCAGCGAACGACATGAACACACGCACGAGCATCAACTGCTTGAGCATGAACATGACCATACGCACGACGATCACCACCAACATGCGCATGCGGCTGAAGTCGCCCCCGGTATCAAACATTCACACGCACACCGCCATGAAACCATGGCGCACACGCATGCTCACTACCCTGATGCCCACCATCAACACGGCGGCTCAAATTGATCACGCCCACATGAGCGCATGTTGTAAGGCACCGTCAGCCCGTTGACTCCGTCACTCATTCCGTTGCGGTCAGTGTCGCAATGATGGGGCATGCGCGCGGACGTTTTCCAGCGCTGCACTCGGCGATTAGGCCCGCCAACAGTTTCTGCATGCGCTGAAGGTCAGACAGCCTTTGTTCGATGACCACCAGTTTTTTTTCGGCAAGTAATCGTGTTTCGCGACAGCTTTGTCCGTCTTCCAGTGTCAGCAGACTGCCCACGTCTTCCAGCGAAAAGCCAAGTTGCTGGGCGCGTTTGATGAAGCGCAGCCGTGTGACCGTTGTCTCGTCGTACCGACGTATGCTGTTCAGTGGACGGGTTGGTTCATTCACCAATCCCAGCCGTTGGTAGTAACGAATGGTTTCCAGATGCACTCCCGCCTGTGTGGCCAACTGTCCGATCGTCATGGTTTGTTTGCTCATGAGAATTCTCCCCGCTAGTGGAGTTTGAAATGGTTCGCCGTCATGATCGACGGCGAAGATTCCGCTGCTGTGGATGCAACCAGGTGCATTGATTGTGGTCGAACAGCGCTATGATCGCCATCTTGCAATCATGCCTTGACTCCGTAGTTGAGTACAGACCTTATCATTGTCACCATGAATTTACCTGTTGTCACAAAGTCCTTCCATTTCCCCTCCCTGGTTGCCGGCGTGCTGGCTGCCCTCGGTGCGACCGCCTGTTGCTTCGGCCCGCTACTACTGGTCACGCTTGGTCTGGGCGGTGCCTGGGTTTCTTCGCTGCGCGCACTGGAGGCCTACCAACCCGTGTTTGCGATGCTGACATTGGCCTTTATCGGTTTTGCGTTTTATCGCCTTTATATCCAGCCGCAGCGTTGTACGCCGGACGCGGACTGCGCCGACCCCGCCGTGTTGAAGCGGCAACGCACCGTTTTCTGGCTAATTGTGGCAATCATTGCAGCCATGTTTGCCTTTCCGCTTTATGCCCCTCTCCTATATTGAGCAAAACATAATGAAAACACGCCTTATCAGCCTCAGCCTTACTCTTACCCTCGCCATTCTGTCTCACGCCGCGTTGGCCACCGACATTGGCTCTGCCACGCTGGAAGTCAAAGGCATGACTTGCGCGAGTTGTCCGCTCACGGTCAAACAATTACTTAAAAAACAACCCGGCGTCACCGAGGCCAGTGTCGATTACAAATTGCAAATCGCCCAGATTAAATTTGATCCGGACAAAACGCAGCCTGAA
>JBKJVA010000209.1:0-1566 GCA_046589675.1 Usitatibacteraceae bacterium | reverse complement strand
CGCGCCCGACTGGTAATGAACTCGATTGAAGAGCCGCTTGGTGAACTCATCTCGCAACCTCACCCTGCCCGGTTCGACCGTTACCTGCGGAAAATCACCAGCGATAAACGATTGCTGGGCATTCTGATCTGCAACCTCGATGGCCAGACCATTTTCCGCACCGAGGCCACGCCTGCCCAAATATTATGCAATGCTGACGGCAAGGGTGAGACGAGCGCGGCGTTAACCACGCCTAATGGCGCGGTTCACGTCTTTCGCTCGGCCCCTGTTCGCACCGCGCAGGGAGAACAATTCCGTGCCCTGATCGTCCACGACCTCAGCTTCATTGATCGCCGCCAAACAACCGTACGCGATTACATGCTGGCGTTTGCGGCGCTGTCGGCACTCGTGCTGATCCTCTTGATGATGGGTGCCGGATGGCTGATGGTGCGGCGACTGTTCATCAACCTCATCGGCGATATACGCGGCAAACGATTTCTTGATGATGGCGTCACCCACAAGTCGATGTTGCCGGTTTTATCGCAAGTGCGGCAAGTGCTGCGCGAGATCGAGCGCGACCAGCGGACCGAAATCGAGTTCCATGAAAACTGGACGCCCCATGCGCTCCAACACGTCATCAAACATCAACTTGGCCAGCCGCAGGTCATCGTGCTGGCAAACCGGGAGCCTTATATTCACAACCTGCATGCGGACGGGACCAATGACGTTCAAGTCCCCGCGAGCGGTATGGTCACGGCGCTTGAACCGATTACACGCGCTTGTGCCGGCACCTGGATTGCACACGGCAGCGGCAGTGGGGACCGTCTCGCCGTGGACCGAAAGGATCGCGTCAGGGTGCCACCTGCTGACCCGGCGTACACGCTACGGCGCGTCTGGCTTACTGCGGAAGAGGAGGAAGGATTTTATTATGGCTTCTCCAACGAAGGGCTGTGGTCCTTGTGTCACCTCGCCTACGTCCGGCCGGCATTTCGCGAGACCGATTGGCTAACCTACTGCGCGGTCAACCGGAAATTCGCCAACACGGTGAAAGCCGAGGCGACAGACCGCGCGCCGCTCGTGCTGATCCAGGATTATCATTTCGCGCTTGCGCCACAGATGGTACGTGAGTTGCTGCCGGAGGCGACGATTGCCCTCTTTTGGCACATCCCGTGGCCAAATGCGGAAACTTTTGGCGTATGCCCGTGGAAGGTGGAGTTGCTGAAGGGAATCCTCAGCGCGGATATCCTCGGTTTTCATACGATCTACCATTGCCAGAATTTTCTGGCAACGGTAGATCGTTTCGTCGAATGTCAGATCGACCGCGAACACATGACGGTACAACTGGGCAAGCATGTTTGCCATGTTGCCCCTTATCCCATATCGATCGAATGGCCACCGCATTGGCTGGAGAACGTTCTCCCGCCGGCGCAATGTCGCGCCAACATCCAAAAGCGATTCGCCATAGACGCCGATGTGCACATTGGTGTCGGCATCGAGCGCTGGGATTTCACCAAAGGCATTCTTGAGCGGTTTTTGGCGATCGAAGCACTGCTCGAAAAATACCCCCAGTATCACGAACGCATTTGC
>JBKJVA010000166.1:0-4404 GCA_046589675.1 Usitatibacteraceae bacterium | reverse complement strand
GTGTTCGCGTTTGAACGCTATCGTCTCGCCCTGCATCTGATTATCCGGCACGATTAACACAATGGCCGGTTGATAACCTGGCTCCGGCTGGCTGGAGACGTAGCCAATCGGTTTATTTAGCAATACCGTCATGCGTCCGCTTTGGGTCGCTTCAGCGGCCCGATCAAGCTTCACCGTCACGCCGGGCAGCACTTTGGTGCCCAATTCGTTTACGCGCACGCCATCGACAAAGACCCAACCCCGCGCAATGTATTCATCCGCTTCGCGGCGAGAGCAAATGCCACGTTCGGACATCAATTTTGAAAGTCGCAGTGGTTCTGATTTTTCCATTTCAATCTCATCCTTGGACAGCCGCTAGTTTGACCGAACAAGTGGGATTATGCTTAAATCCGGCGTGCAGCAGCCCGTCGGACGCAAAAAATCGAAGCAAAAAATGATATGGGCGAGGACAGATTTTCACGCTTTTCAAGTCAATGGTTGTTCAATTGGCGCAGGAGAGCGGGAAGATATGCACTGGCCAGATCATTTTGCAGCCGATTTCTTTGTGTCCGACGGGCTGCCAGACCACATGGGTGGTTAGCTCAGCGGTAGAGCACTGCCTTCACACGGCAGGGGTCACTGGTTCGAACCCAGTACCGCCCACCAAATGAATCAATGACTTACGGCACCTGCGGGTGCCGACTTTCATTTGTGGTGTAAAAATAGGTCGTAAAAGCGCTTTTTTAACTCATACACGCAGCCGCCAACGGTCGTTTTCTGCGACCTTTGCCGGGCCATCCATTTCCACCGTGCTCTGTTGGCTATGGCGCATTGCTAACGCTTGACCAGGCGTTAGCAAACATCGCTGCCGGTGCTCATCAGTCCATCCTGGAGAAGCCCGTTCCGGCGGGCAGCACAAGTGTAAAAGTTGCGTCGAGGAGCATTGACTTCAAGATTGAATCTCCTTAGCCTCGTTACAGTCCATCGTGCGTTTTGTTGCTGCGGCGTTCAGCTTTTTTACTTGATTTTTGGGGCGGGATTGACTCGACGTCATGATTAATAAAATTATCACTTCCATTGCAGCGGCTCTGGCCGATATCCGCGACGGCTCTACCATCATGATTGGCGGCTTCGGTGGCGCGGGTCAACCGACGGAGTTGATCGATGGTCTGATTGCGCAAGGCGCGCGCAATCTCACGGTGGTCAACAACAACGCAGGTAACGGCGAGACCGGCTTGGCTGCACTGCTTAAAGCCGGACAAGTGCGCAAAATCATTTGCTCGTTCCCGCGCCAGGCAGACTCACAAATTTTCGACGGCCTCTATCGTTCCGGAAAATTGGAACTTGAACTGGTGCCGCAGGGGAATCTGGCCGAACGCATTCGCGCGGCCGGTGCCGGTATCGGCGCGTTTTTCTCCCCTACCGGCTATGGCACCGAATTAGCCGAGGGCCGTGAAACTCGCGAGATCAATGGCCGTATGTATGTGCTGGAAATGCCGATCCACGCCGACGTCGCATTGATTAAAGCCGAGACCGGCGACCGCTGGGGGAACCTGGTGTATCGCAAAGCCGCGCGCAACTTCGGCCCCATCATGGCAAGCGCTGCCAGGGTTACGGTCGCCTCGGTGCACAACATCGTCGAACTGGGCGCACTCGATCCTGAGGCGGTCGTGACACCGGGCATTTTTGTGCAGCGCATCGTTAAAGTAGCGCGCAGTACGACAGGGCCAGCCGGCTTCAAGATGGAGGCCGCATGACTAAGTGGAATCGCGATCAAATGGCGGCACGCGTTGCACGAGACATACCGGAAGGCGCGTATGTAAATCTGGGTATTGGCTTACCGACGATGGTGGCGAACCATTTGCCAAAAGATCGCGAAGTTTTCCTGCATAGCGAAAACGGCATCCTCGGCATGGGACCGGTGCCGGCGGCGGGCTTCGAAGATTACGACCTGATCAATGCCGGCAAACAACCCGTCACGCTATTGCCGGGCGGTGCGTTTTTTCATCATGCCGATTCCTTCGGCATGATGCGCGGTGGACATCTGGACATCTGCGTACTCGGCGCGTTCCAGGTTTCGGTGACGGGTGATCTTGCCAATTGGCATACCGGTGCTACCGACGCGATTCCGGCGGTTGGCGGCGCGATGGATCTGGCCATCGGCGCAAAGAAAACCTACGTGATGATGGAACACCTGACCAAAAGCGGCGAGAGCAAAATCGTCCAACATTGCACTTATCCACTGACTGGCATCGCCTGTGTAAGCCGCATTTATTCGGACTTGGCGGTGATCGATATCACGCCGACTGGTTTGCAGGTCGTTGATATCGTCGATGACCTTTCGTTAGAAGAACTGCAAAAAGTCAGCGGCGTTCCGCTCAACAGGAAAAACTGATGTCATTCATTGCGCCCCTATGATCGACGCCTACATTTGCGACGCAGTGCGCACGCCCTTCGGCCGTTATGGCGGTGCCCTTTCCGGCATCCGTGCCGATGATCTGGCAGCGCTTTCGATTAAAGCGCTAATGGATCGCAATCCGAAAATAGATTGGTCGGCAATTGATGACGTCATCATGGGTTGCGCCAATCAGGCCGGTGAAGACAACCGCAACGTGGCGCGCATGGCGCTGCTGCTGGCGGGCTTACCGGTCTCAGTTCCCGGCAGCACGTTGAATCGACTGTGCGGGTCGGGCATGGACGCGGTCGGATCCGCAGCCCGCGCCATTAAGTGCGGCGAAACGGCGTTGATGATCGCGGGCGGCGTGGAAAGTATGAGTCGCGCACCGTTCGTGATGCCCAAAGCCGATGCAGCATTCTCGCGAACCAACGCAATTTACGACACCACTATTGGCTGGCGCTTCATCAATACCAAAATGAAAGCGCTGTACGGCGTCGATCAAATGCCGGAGACGGCCGAAAACGTCGCGGAGGATTACAAAATTTCACGCGCCGATCAGGACGCGTTTGCATTACGCAGCCAGCAGCGTGCGCTGGCCGCGCAGGCGTCAGGCCGCTTCAACGATGAAATCGTGCCGGTCACGCTGGCGCAGAAAAAAGGCGATCCGGTTGTCGTCGGCAAAGACGAGCATCCACGCGAGACCTCGCTGGACTCGCTCGCCAAACTTAAGCCCATCGTCAGGGAGAGTGGATCGGTAACGGCGGGAAACGCATCCGGTGTCAATGACGGCTCCTGTGCCCTGCTGATTGCCAATGCCGATACTGCACAACGATTTGGGCTCGCACCCAAAGTGCGCATCGTCGCCATGGCCACTGCCGGGCTGGCACCGCGCATCATGGGTATGGGGCCCGTTCCTGCTACATTGAAAGTATTGGCGCTGGCTGGCTTGTCACTTGCTCAAATGGATGTGATCGAACTGAATGAAGCGTTCGCCGCGCAGGGCCTGGCGGTCATGCGCGAACTTGGACTGCCCGACGATGCAGCGCATGTGAATCCGAACGGTGGTGCCATTGCGCTGGGACATCCGTTGGGCGCGTCCGGCGCGCGGCTGATTACCACCGCAATGTATGAGTTACATCGCCGCAATGGTCGCTTCGCGCTATGCACCATGTGCATCGGTGTGGGACAAGGGATCGCCATCATTATCGAAAGGGATTGAGTATGAACTTTGCGCGGTTTCTAAAATTTTTGTGTGCCTCGCTCACTACCCTCTGCCTGCTCGCGACCACCTGCTACGCCCAAACGCTGGCTGAGCTCGCCCTCTACGAAGGATCGGACCGCACGGCGCGCCTGATAGCGGGTGCCAAGAAGGAAGGTTCATTGCAGTTCTACACCACCATTCCGGCCGAGTATCTGCGGCCGATCACCGATGAATTTGAGAAGAAGTATGGCGTCAAGGTGGACATCTGGCGCGCCCGATCTGAGGCGGTGTTGCAACGCGTGCTGTCCGAGGCCAAGGGCGGACGCTGGACAGTCGATGTGGTCGAAAGCATTTCGCCCCCCATGGAGGCGCTTTACCGGGAAAAACTAACGCAGGAAGTTCGCTCGCCGGAACACAAAAACCTGATCGACGGCGTGCTGCCCGCGCATCGCGAATGGGCACCGACGCTGATCTTTATTTTCGTGCAGGCGTACCACACCGCCAAAGTCAAAAAGGAAGATTTGCCAAAAACCTACGAGGATCTGCTCGACCCGAAATGGAAAGGCAAGCTCAGCATTGAGGCCTCGGATCACGAATGGTTTTCCTCCGTCGCGCGCGATATGGACGAAAAACGAGGGACAGGAAGCGGCGTCAAATTTTTTCGCGAGCTGGTAGCCAATGGCTTGTCCACGCGCGTTGGGCATCCTTTGCTAACGACGCTGGTCGCGTCAGGCGAGGTACCGTTGGCGCTCACCGTCTACCAATACAGCCCTGAGCAACTGAAAAAGAAAGGTGCCCCCATCGACTGGTTTGCCATCGAGCCGGC
>JBKJVA010000294.1:0-10511 GCA_046589675.1 Usitatibacteraceae bacterium | reverse complement strand
AATCGCCAAACTTTACGCCGCGACCCACTCGGCCGTCAGCACCTTCGAGCGCGCGGGCTGGCTCGGGTTTGATCAAGTGCAGCATGAAGGACAGACGTTGACGATATTTGCCAAACGTATCGGGTGAAGTATTGCGCGCAACGCGCGTTGGTGCCACAACAAAACGTAGAGCGCCATTTGGTGAGGATGACAGACCGAAAATGGCTGGGAAGCCGCACTGCTGCTGGATATTCGCGCCCTGACTCAACGCGAAATGCCCTACTCGCGTTGCTCCAATACAAAATCTGCAGCCGAGTCTCGCCCCATCACTTTCACCAAATACGGCATCACATCCTGTAATGTTTTGTGCAACGTCCATGGCGGATTGATGATGAACAGCCCGCTGCCACGCATGCCAAAACCATCCTCGGCAGGCGCGCAGACGGAAAGCGAAACGTGCAGCCAATTTTTTGCAGGCAATGTTTTTAATGTGCCCGGCAGTCGCAGACTATCGGCGCGCGATAGTTGTGGATACCAGAGCATGTAGGTGCCCGTAGCGAAGCGGGCCAACGCATCTTTTAGCGCCAGTAAGACGGTACTGTAGTCACTCTTGTCCTCAAACGATGGATCAATCAGCACCAAGCCGCGCCGCGGCAGCGGCGGCAATATGGCCTTCAGCCCCGCGTAACCGTCGGTGGGCGCAATGATGGTGCGACGTTGCGCGGTCGAACCCATCGCACGAAAGTTGTCCTGCAATAAGGCGCTGTCGCTGCTGTGTAACTCGAATAGCCGTAAACGATCTTGCGGCCTGAGGAGTCGTTGTGCAATCCAGGGCGAACCGGGGTACGCACGCAACTTGCCATCCGGATTAAGTTCACGCACGAGGTTGACGTACGTCGCCAGCGGCACAGGCAGGTCGCGTCGGCTCCAAAGTCGGCCAATGCCGTCAATGTGTTCGGTCAGCCTCAACGCATAACCGGTATCGAGCGCATACAATCCTGCGCCCGCGTGGGTGTCGATGTACCAGAACGGCGACTCTTTTTGGCTGAGGTGACCAATCAATTCAACCAGCAGAAAATGTTTTAATACATCGGCGTGGTTGCCTGCATGAAACGCGTGGCGGTAACTCAGCATGTCAAAGGTCGTTGTTGTTCAATCCTGATAGCGGCGAGGGTATCAGGGATTTTATGTGGGTCAAATTTTTGCGCCTCTCAATCTTACCTCGGCCATTTCGCACGCAGGTAAGCAGGCACCCGTTTATTTGCGCGGCTTTCAAGACATTTTTGTCGTGAGGACCGCACCAACGCTGGTCATTTCAATTCTGCCGAAACCGATACTGCCAGGTCTGACTGACGGGCAGCTTGTCCTTGCAACCTTTCAGCAACACCGTCATGCCACCTTCACCATCGCGTTGAATCGACGCAATGCGCGCGACGTTGATGATGGTGCCGCGATGAATTTGCCAGAACGCCTCAGCGTCGAGTTCATCGAGTAATTCTTTCAGTGGCTTCCTGATCAGCGACTCGCCCTCGACCGTCAACACGCGCGTGTATTTAGTGTCCGAGCGAAAGTAGAGCACTTCGTCGACGGTGATGAACTTGATGGTGTTACCGACCGACGCCTGCAACCAGCGCAGCTTACCTTCCGGTTTGACGGTTAACTGCGAGATGAGGTTGCGCAGATCCGCAGGCGGTGTGGTCAGGCGTTCTTTGAGCCGCGCCACCGTAGTCAGGAATCGGGCAGGCTCAACCGGCTTCAATACATAATCGACGGCACCCTGCTCGAAGGCGCGTATTGCGTACTCGTCGTAGGCCGTGATGAAGACGATGTGGCAGCGGCCTGCCGCGTGGCGCGCGACGTCAATGCCGGACATGCCTGGCATGCGAATATCGAGAAACGCGATGTCGGGTTTGAGGTCATCGATCATGCGTGCGCCGGCCACGCCGTCATCGGCTTCACCGACAATGGCAAGTTGTGGCCAGGTTTGCGCCAGAGTTTCTTTCAGTTGTGCCCTTAAGAGGACCTCATCCTCACAAATGATGCAGATCGGCATCTATTTTCTCTCCATCGGCGATATCAAAATAGCCTTCAAGCCGCTTGGCTGATTGGCTTCCAGTGAGAGTTGGGCGCGACTACCGTAAAGGGTAGTCAAGCGCTCACGGATATTGGCGAGACCAATCCCCGTGCCTGAGGCTGCGGTGGAAAACCCCCCGCCCGTATCTGCAACTTCAATGCGCAGGTTTCGCGCGTCGGATGGGTCTCTTACGACCGTCACATTAATTACTCCACCATTAGATTTTTGCTCCAGACCGTGTTTAATCGCATTTTCCACCAGCGTAATCAGGGCCATCGTTGGAATCTGCACTTCACCCAACTCATCCGGCGATTCGATGGCAAACCGCAAACGTAAGCCCATGCGGATCTGCATGATGCCCAAATAGGCGCGCACCAATTCGAGCTCATCTGCGAGGCGCGCGGTCGATTGCCGCATACGCGGCAGCGCCAGACGCAGATAGCGGATCAAATCGCCGGTCATCTCGGCAGCTTTGCTGGCGTCATTGCCGATGAGATATTGGATGCTCGCCAAGGTGTTGAACAGAAAATGAGGCTCGATCTGCGCCGACAGCGCAACTAGCTTCGCCTCTGCCAGTTGGCGCTCCAGCTCGGCTTTTTCACGACTGGCGTGGAGCAGAACGCGCTGCGCGCGTTCGCGTTTCTTTTCACGCAGGCGACTGACGGCTATTAACGAGAATGCAACGAATATCACCATCGCAGCGATGTTGCTGCCTTCGCTCCAGCTTTGCCGGGGGTCTATCGTCAGTACCGGCGCAAAAATAGCCGGCCAGATATTATTAAGCATGACCTCTATGGTCTCTTGTGATTCAGAGCGCCGTTTGCTGCGCACATCATTGCGAAATTTCAGGAACGCGATGAGTTCGATAGTCAGTCCCAACGCAAACGCACCAAAGACCAGCCCGACTTTACCCGGTTGCGTCAGGCCCAATAATATCAATGCATAGAGAATGCTTACGGTTATGAGCCGCTGCCACGCGCCTGCCTCCATGACAGCGGGTGGCGTGCAGGAAACTTCGGGCGAAGTCTCCATTCGTATATCGCCGCGTGATGGCGACAACGCAAATGCACCTGTCAAGATACGTGTCGTTAGCGTATGTACATGTTCCCAACTGCGCCCATAGTTGCTGAAAAGCCGCAAGGCGTAAATGCGCGATACTGCGCCTATATTCACCTCACACGGCCCGTTGCCGATCACCGAAATCGTTAAACGCTCGCCATAACTTCGCCAGTTTTGAAAGGTGACCGCTTCAACGCGTCCGGCCGCATCATCGCGCTTGTCGATTACCGCGCCGTATTCGGCTAGCGCATCACTGGCGCGTTGCAAAGCCTCGTCGCGGCTGCAGGCGACGGTGAAAGTATTCGATTGCGTCGGCGCGAAAATATCCTGGTCATAGGCGCTATCGGCATCGATTCTGAGCCGCGCCAATGCTTTTTTCTCAAAATAAGCGAACATCGCCGCCATTGCAGCGCCCAGCAGTAGCCCAGCCAGTACCGCGCTGGCATAACGGCCGGATGACCCTGACGTTTTCACCAAACCTATCAATACCAGGGCAATCGCGTAGGTCACGGCGGTGATGAAGCCAATCCGCCAGTAGCGCGGGCGAATGCCCAGTATCAGATTGCGCCGAGGCGGCGAGGGCGTTGATGAATCAGCCGTAGAAGATAAAATTGTCATGGCGCGGACTTTACCCGTACGCGCCGCACCGCGCCAACCGCCATGCGACCAGTTCTGCGAAAAGGTGCATCAAACCGGCGGAAAATGGCATAAACCAGCCTCCTGAACCGTTGTGATCGCTCACTTGGCGCGCGTAACATTCAATCTCGCATCGTCCTTGCGCCAAGTTTGTCTTTCCGCTTATAATTCAAGGCTTTCCTGCTTCTGCAGGGGACAGTTCCCGGTTCTCAACCGGCCCGTTATCCGTTTTCAACGGATTGTTAAGCCAAACAGGAGATACAAATGGTAGTAATTCGCTTGTCGCGCGGTGGCGCGAAGAATCGCCCTTTCTACAATATCGTTGTCGCTGACTCGCGCAATCCGCGCGATGGTCGCTTCGTTGAGCGCGTTGGTTTTTACAATCCGCTGGCCAAAGACGGTGAAGAAGGTGTGCGCATTGCGATGGATCGCCTCACCTATTGGCAATCCAAAGGTGCCCAGGCTTCTGACACCGTGATGCGGCTGGTCAGGAAGCAAGGCAAAAAAACGGTTTAATTGCAAATCTGCCGGTCGGGTCACAGCTAAATCCGGCCGCTCCCGAGTGAGCAACATGGATGATATCGTTGTTATGGCACGGGTCGCCGGTGCGTTCGGTATCAAGGGCTGGCTGAAACTTCACACCTATACCGAATCGCCCGATAGTCTCGATGCCTACGCATCGTGGTTGTTGAAAGGCAGCAAGGGTTGGGAGGAGTTTGAGCTGGAAGACTTTGCCGTCAATGCCAAAGGTGCCGTTGCCAAATTAAAAGGCTGCGATGATCGCAGCGCTGCTGAGAGTCTTGCCAAACGCGATATCGGTGTCCCGCGCGATGCACTTGAAGATGCCGAAGATGGTGAAATATTCTGGTTTGATTTAATCGGTTGCGATGTTATCAACACGGCCGGCGAAAAATTCGGCAAGATTGAAACATTACTTGAGACCGGCGCCAATGACGTGCTGGTCGTCAAGCTGGGAACGGAGGAAATACTCATTCCGTATCTGGATGAAGTGGTTATAAAAGTGGATCGCCAGGCAAAGCTGGTGACGGTCAACTGGACACAGGATTTTCTGTGACCAAGAAGTCGATGGCGAAAAAGTACGACGTCATCACCTTGTTTCCGGAGATGTTTGACGCGATCGCTGATTTTGGTGTGACCCGTCGCGGGCTGGATGAAAAAGCGTGGGAGCTCAATTGCTGGAACCCACGCGATTTTGCGGTAAACACGCACAAAACCATCGATGATCGCCCCTACGGAGGCGGGCCAGGGATGGTGATGATGGCGGAACCGTTAAATGCCGCACTGGATGCGGCAATCGGCAAGCAAGTCGCTAATGGTGCGGCTAAACCCAAAGTGGTTTACGTTACGCCGCAAGCGAAGCCGATTAGCGATGCAGGTATCCGCCAATTGGCGATGGAAGATAGGCTGATTTTTTTATGTGGCCGCTACGAAGGTATCGATGAGCGCCTGATTCAGGCGCGGGTCGATGTGGAAGTGTCGATTGGTGACTATGTGCTGTCAGGCGGCGAATTGGCCGCGATGGTGATCATCGATGCGATGGTGCGATTGTTGCCCGGTGTGTTGGGTGACGGGCAGTCCTCGGTTGAGGATTCGTTTTCACCGGCACGGGATGGATTGCTTGATCATTCGCACTACACGCGGCCGGAAATCTGGAATGGCCAAGCGGTGCCGGCAGTATTAATGAGTGGTGACCATGCCAAAATTCAGGCGTGGCGACGCAAGCAGGCACTCAGCCGTTCGCTGGAACGGCGGGCCGATTTGCTCGAAGGCAGATCGTGGAGCAAACAGGATTTGAAACTGCTTGAAGAAATCAGGCGGGAGCAACTGCAGTAGCAACACAGCGGGAAAGTAGTAAACAAGAAGTCACAACAAAACGCGCACATCAGCCGTTGTTCCGCCTCTGCCAACTGCGAGAGCCGGAAAAAAGGATTGCTCTATGCGACAGGCGTGAAGCAACATTCTCAGCCGCTAACTTAAAAGGAAACAAAATGAATCTGATTCAAACGCTGGAAAAAGAAGAAATGGCCCGACTGGGCAAGGTGATTCCCGAGTTCGCACCGGGCGACACGGTAATCGTCAACGTTAACGTCATCGAAGGCGAGCGCAAGCGGGTACAGGCGTTCGAGGGCGTGGTCATTGCCAAGCGCAATCGCGGCCTTAATTCTTCATTCATCGTCCGCAAGATTTCCTCGGGTGAGGGCGTGGAGCGTACGTTCCAAAGTCATGCTCCGACCATCGCTTCTATCGAAGTAAAGCGCCGTGGTGACGTACGCCGCGCCAAACTTTATTACCTGCGCGACCGCTCCGGTAAATCGGCGCGTATCAAAGAGAAGCTCGATTACGTCTCTACGCAGACCAAGGGCGATAAAGGCGAAAAAAGCGCATAAATTTTACGCACCTCCTCTCAAAAAAAACGGCACGCTCACGCGTGCCGTTTTTGTTTTGACGGTCTCTATTTACACGTCACGTGTTGCAAACGTATCGCAAGCTTTCAAACTACCTGTTTCAAATCCCGTCTTGAACCAGCGAATACGTTGCGCCGAACTGCCGTGGGTAAACGAGTCTGGCACGACCGCGCCGCGTGACTGTCTTTGCAACATATCATCACCGATGGCATTAGCCGCTTTCAACGCCTCGTCGATATCTTGTGGGTCGAGGAAAGGTTTGGCACGATTGGCGTGATAAGCCCAGGCACCAGCATAGCAATCGGCCTGCAATTCAACGCGCACCGATACTTTGTTGAATTCCTTTTCCGAAAGCCGTTGCCGCATGGCGTCGGTCTTATCGGAAACGCCGGTCAATTTTTGCACATGGTGGCCGATCTCATGCGCGATCACATAGGCGCGTGCGAAATCGCCGCCGACGCGAAAACGCTGTTCCATCTGGCGAAAGAAAGCCATATCCAGATAAACTTTTTGATCGCCGGGGCAGTAGAAAGGCCCCATGGCGGCCTGTCCGGTACCACATGCGGTATTGGTTCTGCCACTGTAGGCCACCAGTTTAGGCGGTTGATATTTCGCACCCATCTGGCTGAAAAGTTGCGTCCACGTGTCTTCGGTTTTGGCCAGAACTTTACGCATTTCCGTTTTCAAAGCGGCATCCGGATCGGTGGCCGGATCAATCGGCTTGGCTGGCGCTTGACTCGACGAGCCTTGAACGGCTTCACCCATACCAAGAATTGTCGACGGATCAATTCCAAAGAAATAACTGGCGACCAGCGCGATCACCACCGTGCCTATGCCGACGCCGCCTGCGGTACGCATACCACCCGATCCGCGCCGATCCTCAAAGTTGTCACTTTCACGTTCATCTTCGAGACGCATACTATTTCCTTTAAAAAATTCGACTCACGTATAACCAAAGCGGGATTGCCAACATTCCTGCCAGCGTGCTGATCGTTACCCCCTGCGCCACCATCGGACCATCACCGCCCATCCGTACCGCCAGCACGTATGCTGAGGTGGCGGTAGGGAGTGCCGCCAGCAACACAACCATATCGAAGTACACCCCTGTCACGCCAACTGCTCGCGCCGTAAAGATCGCTGCAATGGGCATAGCAATCAACTTCACCGCTGTGAAATAACTGATGAGCCCGGCGTTCTTGCCAACGCTTTTCAGTTCCAGCGCAGCGCCCACACATAGCAAACCACATGCGAGTGACGCTGCGCCCATGCGTGAAATCAGCAACTGCGCAACTTCCGGTAAAGGTAGCCCCGAAACTGAGTAAAGCACGCCGCTCAACGTTGCCAGGATCAGCGGATTGCGCGCCAACTCCTTCCACAAACTCTCATTATTGTGTCGGGCAAGCGCCCACACAGAAGCGACATTGCACATGGGAATCACCAGGGCGATGATGATGCCAAAAGCGGCAATGCCTGCTTCGCCGTGCAGGCGTCCGGCAATTGCGAGTCCGATGTAGGAGTTGAAGCGGAACGCCGTCTGGAAACCGGAAGCGAATGTTTTCTCCGGTGGCCGAAACAGCGGTTTGGCGAACCAGGCAAGCACGATGCCGACAAGTACGATCACAACCGCTGTTTTCAGGGCCGGTGCCGCGGCGACGAAATCGATTTGGGTTCTTGCAATTGAGATGAACAACAGCGCCGGAAAAAGCACGAAATAAATGAGTTTTTCCAGGCCGCTCCAGAAGTCCCGGCCCCAATCGGTGATGCGATTGAGAAAAAAGCCGAAAATGATCAGCGCGAAATCTGGGATCAGTAGAAGGGCCGTGGACATGCCGACATTTTAAGGGCTTTCAGCGCCGAGCCTCACCAGTCGCTGCTCCACAAAACACCGCCAACTCAGACTATGCCGGCAAGGCGCTCCAGGTCTGCCATCAGCGCCGCCGGCATTTCAACCCCGTGGCGATGAGTGCCTTCAGCAATTGCCGAACGACGATGGCCGGGAAGGCGCACGCCGTCTTCGGAAAGCATCGCCGCCACCAACGTCTCGATGCGGGCAAAGAAAATATCATGCCCGGCAAGCGCTGCAGGATCGATCACCAGAAAGGCCTGGCCGATACGCGGCGGATTGCCCGCATCCACAAAAAACGAGTCCGCCTCAAAGCCGAATGCCGCACCCGTCAGTGCACAACACAATAATTCCACGATCAACGCGAGCATGGCACCTTTCACACCACCGGCGGGCATCATCGTTCCCTCCATGCCGGCTTTGGGGTCGGTGGTCGGTTTTCCATCGTTGTCGAGCGCCCAGCCCAAAGGAATGGATTCACCTTTTTTCGCCGCGATCATCAATTTGCCGCGAGCGACTTCGGACAGCGACAAATCGATCATGAGTGGCGGCGAGTTTTTCCGGGGAAAGGCGGCGGCAATCGGGTTGGTACCGAAGATGCCGCGCTTGCCGCCCCACGCTGGCATCGCCGAAGGTGAATTGCCAAAGGCAAGGCCAACCATGTTTGCAGCAGCGACGGATTCAAGATGATAGGCGGCAGCACCAAAGTGATGGCTGTTGGTAACACCAACGAAACACGCGCCAGACACTCTGGCGCGCGTGATCGCCTCATGGATCGCCAACTCGCAGGCCGGAAATGCCAATCCCTGCCCGGCGTCGATCAGACATGCCGCTGCCTTGGCATTGATTAGCTTTGCCGCCGCCGTGCCGTTGGCGCGCCCATTGCGAAGGTGCGTCGTGTATTGCAAAACGCGCGAAAGGCCGTGAGAAGGCAGCCCGCGCGCCTCGGCATAAATCAATGCGCGTACTGTTGCGTCGGCCATCGGAGGCGAAGCGCCTGCCTGGGTGAGGGCGCGGGTCGCCAGGTTGGCAAGCTGATCAAGGGCATGAAGTGGCATGAGGCGCTCGGCGAATTTTATTGACGTGATATTTATCAGCGTGTCGCAGCAAGATAGGCCGCGACGCGTTGCGCGATCATGCTACTCACACGGGTATTGGACTCGGTCGTTACGCCGGCAATATGTGGGGTCAAAATAAGATTCGGGCACTCTGCCAAGGGCGACCCGCCTTTCAACGGCTCATCGTCAAATACATCCAGTGCTGCGCCTCCCAGTCGTTTTTCCCGGAGCGCGGCCGCCAGTGCGGACTCATCGATAATGCCGCCGCGGGCAGAATTGATCAACACCGCGTCCGGTTTCATTGACCGCAGACGCGCCGCATTTATCAGGTTGCGCGTTTCGGGGGTCAATGGAATATGCAATGAAAGCACGTCGCTAACGGCGATCACTTCATCGAGCGTGCGGCAGGTCACGCCGGTTTTTCCCCATACCGGTGCCGCCGCTTCGATCATCGGATCATTGGCCACCACCCGCATCCCGAGCCCTTGTGCAAGCCGTGCGGTGAGTTGCCCAATACCGCCGAAACCGACGATGCCGATGGTCTTGCCATTGATCTCGCGGCCGTTGGAAAGTGCGCTGCGCGGCCACTGACCGGCAGCAACGGCGGTGGTGGAGCCAAAGCTGCCACGCAGAAGCAGCATGGCCGTCGCGATCACGTATTCAGCGACCGCCAGTGCATTCGCACCGGTGGCGGGAATCACCTCCACGCCACGTGCTTTGCACGCCGGCATGTCGATGTTGTCGAGTCCCACGCCGAGCCGGCCGACGACTTTGAGATTGGGTGCCGCAGTCAATAACTGCGCATTCACCTGGGTCCTGTTTCTGACAATTAATGCATCGACGTCTTGCAGCTTGGCGATCATTTCCTCGTGACGATCAACCAGCGTCGCGTCGTAGGTGGTCTCAAACTCAGCTCGCAGCGAGGCAACTGCGGCCTCGTCCATGAATTCACTAATTAGAATTTTTATCATTGCGCCTGCTGGAAAGGAAGTTACTGGCAGCCAAGAAAATTTATGCGTCGGCGAATTTATGATTTGAGCTGGATCGCCATTTGGCGCGGCTTTCAGGGCAAAAATGCCATGGAACCCGCACAAAATGGCGATATACGTGATTTATTTGTGCAGCCCATCGATGCTGCCAAGCTATCCCGTCGGCGCTTACGCGCTCTCGTAAAGACGTGTCAGCACAAACTCGCGATGCCCCAACGCTTCGGCTGCCGTGAGCCTGCCGTTGGCGGTGCGCAGCATCATCTCGAGCAACTTGTCGCCGGCCTGATCGAGCACCATGTCCCGCTGCAGTAATGCGCACGAATCGACGTCGATATGTTCGCCCATGGTTCGTACCGTGCGCGGATTCGCACAAATTTTGATCACCGGCAGGATCGCGTTGCCAATGACGTTGCCCTGCCCGGTCGGGAAGAAGTGCACCGCGAATCC
>JBKJVA010000093.1:0-4060 GCA_046589675.1 Usitatibacteraceae bacterium | reverse complement strand
CTTGCCGGCGCGGGTGTAAAAAACAAGCGAAGACGCCCGCGGGATGGCGCTTTCACGCACATTGCAGATTGACAGTGTGTTGGTGTGGCCAAGCTGTTTCGCGCGCTTTAATGCTTCCATCGTATCGAGCGTTTCACCGGATTGGGAAATGGTGACGATGAGCTGCGCGGGATTAGGGATCGAATCACGATAGCGGTATTCATGCCCCAGCTCGACGTTGCAGGGAATGCCGGCGATGGTTTCGATCCATTGCTTGCCGACCATGCTGGCGTAGTGACTGGTGCCTGAGGCGAGAATAAGAACGGCTTCGCTTTGTTTAAAAATGTCTTCGGCGCGCTCACCAAATAGCGCGCTCTTTACACCAACGGACAACGTTGCTTCGAGGGTGTCTGAAATCGCCCGCGGTTGTTCGTGGATTTCTTTTTGCATGAAGTGGCGATATGGGCCCAGTTCCGATTCTTCGGCTGACAGGTCGGACGTGAAGACGCCGCGCTCGGCTTTATTGCCCGCACGATCAACGACGGTGATGCCCTCGCGAGTGAGTTCGGCGACATCGCCCTCTTCCAAATACATCACACGGCGGGTGACCGGAAGAATGGCTGAGACATCGGACGCAATAAAGTTTTCGTGTTTGTCGGCGTCACCCACGCCAATCAGCAACGGACATCCGACGCGTGCACAGATCATTACATCCGGCGCACCAACGGCGACCACCCCAATCGCATAGGCACCGTGCAAATCCCGCACGGCGCGTTGCGTGGCGGCGAATAGATTGCGGGTGGTCTTGAAGTAATGATGAATCAAGTGTGCGATGACTTCGGTGTCGGTTTGCGATTCGAAGTGGTAGCCGAGCTGCTTCAGGCGCGCCTGCTGGGCTTCGTGATTTTCGATGATGCCGTTGTGTACGACGGCGATTTCGTCGTTCGAGACGTGCGGGTGCGCATTCGGCTCGGTCACGCCGCCATGCGTGGCCCAGCGCGTATGACCAATGCCGAGGATGCCGGTGAGATTTTCGGCTTTGATCCCGGCTTCCATTTCGGCGACGCGACCGATGCGGCGCACCCGGCTGATGGCGTCATTGTTGGCGCTGAGTACCGCAATGCCTGCCGAATCGTAACCGCGATATTCAAGGCGCTTGAGACCTTCGGTGAGAAGTGGGACGATGTTTCGATTAGATATTGCGCCGACGATGCCGCACATTGGGGTTCTCCGAAATTTTTTCGACGATCACTTTCGTCCGCAATTGGGCTGTTATTCGTCAGTTAAGTAGGTAGTGCCGCTATTGGCTACTTTTTCTTCACCGGACGTTTCCAGCCCGCTTTGTGCACCTGCGTTTTTTCGTTCAACGTTAACCCACCGGGCGCGACATTCTTCCACACGGTGGTCCCCGCACCGATATCGGCACCCTTCCCGATGGTCACCGGCGCAACGAGTTGTACGTCGGAGCCGATATGTACGTTGTCTTCGATCATGGTGCGGTGCTTATGGGCACCGTCGTAGTTACAGGTAATGGTGCCCGCTCCGATATTCACGTTTCTGCCGACGGTGGTGTCGCCAATATAGGTGAGGTGGTTGGCCTTGGAGCCGCTGCCGAATTCGCTGGCTTTCACTTCAACAAAATTGCCGATGTGCACGTCATCTGCCAAGGTGGTGCCAGGACGGATGCGTGCGTAGGGACCAATGCGCGCGTTGGTGCCGATGGTCGCTTCGTCAATAAAGGAGAATGGCAGCACTTCGGTACCTGTGCCAATTGCACAATTGCGCAAGATGCAGTGCGCACCAATTTTTACGTTTGCCGCGAGAGTTACCTTGCCTTCGAAGATGCAGTTGACATCGATAAAGACGTCGTTGGTTTTGCCATCGCCGCACGCGAGCTCGCCACGTACATCGATGCGCGACGGGTCCACCAGGGTCACCCCTTCGCTCATGAGGCGCGTGGCAATTTCAAGTTGATATACCCGTTCCAATGCGGCTAATTGCACTTTGCTGTTGATGCCGGCGACCTCCCATTCATCTGCGGGAGAAAGCGTCTGAACGCTGATGCCTTCGTTCACGGCCATCGCCAGAATATCGGTCAGATAATATTCGCCCTGTGCGTTGGCATTCCCCAGCTTAGGTAGCCATCTTGCAAGCAATGCGGTTGAACAGGCCAGAAAACCTGTGTTGATTTCGATGATATTTTTTTCAGCCTTGGTTGCATCTTTTTCTTCTACGATGGCGCGAACTTTGCCGTCACTGTCTCTAAGGATGCGCCCCAGGCCTTGCGGCGTCGCTACTTGCATGGTTAGCCAGGCAAGTTTTCCACCTTGGGCCGCGGCGATGAGAGCGCGAAGTGTGGCGGCCCTGATCAAGGGTACGTCGCCATATAAAACCAAGGTGATGCCGTCTGCGGGGAGTTGCGGTAGCGCTTGCAACACCGCGTGTCCGGTGCCCAGCTGCGGCTCTTGTTTTACCCAAGCGAGATCAGCGTCGGCAATGGTTGCGCGTACCTGCTCGCCACCGTGACCATAAACGATACAAATTTTTCCCGGCTGGAGCTCGCGCGCAACACTGATCACGCGACGCAGCATCGGCCTGCCCGCGATCAGGTGCAGGACTTTGGGCAACGCCGAATTCATGCGCTTACCTTGACCGGCCGCAAGAATAACTACGGCAACATCGACAGGCAATTTTGAATTTATAGGCTCGTTCATCGCGTCATTATCCGATATATGCCGACGCTGTAGTGCAAGCGGTGTTGGTGCGCACCAACGCGACTGACGTGTGCGGATTTGACTACGCGTCCGTAGGACATTAGTCCGAAGCCCGCTGAAAACATGAGCACTAATACACAGGGGACGAAAAAAAAGGCAGCGGGGAGTAATCCGCTGCCTGTATTGTGTTGCGCCTCTAAACCGTTACGGTAGGGAAATTATAACCCAACTTATTTATCTTTTGCGTAATTTTTGTATGGATTGCAACTGTGCAGCCAACTGTGCCAGTTCCGCAACCACAAGTGCCCTGTCATGGCCGGTTGCCCGGTTAGCAAGCGCTTCCTCCGCAGCCTGTTTTGCAGCTAAAACTTTGACTTCGTCGAGGTCATGGGCACGAATGGAAGTATCCGCAAGAATGGTCAGCGCTTTTGGTTGAACTTCCAAAATTCCACCCGAAACGTAGATGACCTCTTCCTCGTCTTTACCCACCAGCTTTATCTTGACGGTACCGGGCTTGATGCGCGTAAGTAGCGGCGCATGCTGCGGCAAAATGCCCAGTTCGCCAGACTCGCCGGGAGCGACGACCATTTCGGCTTCGCCCGAAAAGATCGCGTGCTCAGCCGAAACAATATTTACGAGAAGTGTATGTGCCATTATCGTGTTACCGGTTACTGCATCGACTTGGCTTTTTCGAACGCCTCGTCGATACCACCGACCATGTAGAACGCCTGCTCGGGTAGCGTGTCGCATTCGCCATCCACGATCATCTTGAAGCCACGGATGGTTTCTTTGAGTGAGACGTACTTGCCGGGCGAGCCGGTGAAAACTTCAGCAACATGGAACGGCTGCGACAGGAAACGTTGAATCTTTCTCGCGCGGGATACCGCAAGCTTGTCTTCAGGAGAGAGTTCGTCCATGCCAAGAATAGCGATGATATCGCGCAATTCTTTATAGCGTTGCAGCGTTGCCTGCACACCGCGGGTAACGGCGTAGTGCTCTTCGCCAATCACGTTCGGGTCGACCTGGCGCGAAGTAGAGTCAAGTGGATCGACCGCGGGGTAAATACCCAAGGATGCGATGTCGCGCGATAGCACTACCGTTGCATCCAGGTGGGCGAAGGTCGTCGCGGGCGACGGGTCGGTTAAGTCATCGGCCGGCACGTACACGGCTTGAATCGAGGTGATGGAGCCGGTCTTGGTGGAGGTGATGCGCTCTTGCAACACGCCCATTTCTTCAGCCAGCGTCGGCTGGTAACCTACGGCGGAGGGCATACGACCGAGCAACGCTGAGACTTCGGTACCGGCGAGGGTGTAGCGATAAATGTTGTCGACGAAGAACAGGATGTCGCGGCCTTCGTCGCGGAACCG
>JBKJVA010000040.1:0-1138 GCA_046589675.1 Usitatibacteraceae bacterium | reverse complement strand
GCAATCTTGCGGGTGTAATCGCGCTCTGAAAGTATGCCGACCAGTTTGCCTTTTTCCATGACGATCAACGCGCCTACGCCTTTTTCGGCCAACACTTTGATCGCATCGAACACGGTGTCATTTGGCTTGACGCACCATAGCGTCGCATTGCTGCCAGCACGATTGTTGAAAAGTTCCGAGACGGGTTTCATGTCACACCTGCCTTATCTGTGTTCGTTGGGATCGGTTGCGCAGGCGTGGCTCAAATCGACGCCGCTACATGTTCGGGTAATTTGGGCCGCCGCCGCCTTCAGGGACCACCCATTGAATGTTTTGGGTGGGGTCTTTTATGTCGCAAGTTTTACAGTGTACGCAATTCTGCGCATTGATCTGTAATTTCTTGGCACCACCGGGGGCATCGACGAATTCGTACACGCCAGCGGGGCAATAACGCGATTCCGGGCCATCATATAACGCGAGATTGGTGTTGACGGGAACGTTCACGTTGATCAGCGTTAAGTGCGCCGGCTGATCTTCTTCGTGGTTGGTATTGGAGATAAAGACAGAAGACAGGCGATCAAACGTAAGCACGCCATCGGGTTTGGGATAGTTGATCTGCTTGACCGCGGATTTTTTCTTTAGCGTTTCGTGGTCGGCGTGCTGGTGGTGCAATGTCCAGGGTGCCCTGCCGGCGAATAAAACCTGGTCGATACCGACCATTAATGTGCCTGTATAAAGTCCCTTGCTCATCCAGGGTTTGAAGTTGCGCGCTTTGTGTAATTCGTCATGCAGCCAGCTTGCTTCGAAAGCGGCGGGAAATTCACTCAGTTCATCACTCGTTCGCCCCATTGCTATTGCCGAATAGGCGGCGTCAGCCGCCAGCATGCCGCTCTTGATCGCGGCATGGCTGCCTTTAATGCGCGACGCATTGAGAAATCCGGCGTCATCGCCGATGAGTACCCCGCCGGGAAATGCCAGCTTCGGCAATGATTGCAGGCCACCTGCGGCGATTGCGCGTGCGCCATAGGAAACCCGTTTTGCACCGTCGAAAAAACCGCGAATGGCTGGATGCGTTTTATACCGCTGGAATTCTTCGAACGGCGAGAGATAGGGGTTGCTGTAACCGAGGCCGACGACGAATCCGACCGCGACCAGATTG
>JBKJVA010000202.1:0-2050 GCA_046589675.1 Usitatibacteraceae bacterium | reverse complement strand
TATAGAAACGGCAAACTGCGTTCCATGCGGTAATCAATTCCGGAATGTGTGTCGTCAAACTCTTCATAGGTATGTTTCACTTTTGCTGCGGCAAGACGCTTGGACAGTATTCTTGCGCCGTAGTGAATATGGTATTGGTCGCTCCATCCACAATCGATGAAAATACCTTTCAGCGATTTCAGATTAGTACGATGCCTGGTGACCAGTTCGACCGGGTCGTGTTTGAGCCATTGTTTCCAGCGTTGCTCGATACGTTCACCGGTTTCCAAATTGAAGGGCACGCGAAAGCCCAACGGTACTTTCGGATCCGGATCGTAGCTCGCAGCCATCGCCATCATCATCAATGTGTGGCCTTCGCTTTCGGAAAGTTTTTCTTTTTTCCAAACACTATCCAGGAAATTCTTAATGCGCCCATCGTCCCTGCCAAGCGCGACGCCCGCTTCTTCCTTACCGACTTTAATGACACCCGGTGCACGCTTTACATTCCGATGTTTCATCAATTCGGTGATTGCATTGGGCCAATCGTGCATGTACACAAAATCAAAATAGGCGTCGCCTGAATGGCTGGCGATGGCACCCCAGTATTTCGCGTACTGCATACCGTGGATGATGGCACCGTAGCCACCTGAAGATTTGCCAAAGCAACCGCGATGGTCACGCGAGGAAAGTGTGCGGAACTCCCGGTCAACAAATGGAATCAATTCTTTGGTCAGATAGTCGGCGTAGTTGCCGATCGCGGAAGAATTGATGTACTGGTTGCCGCCCAACGCGGTGAAGCAATCCGGGAATACCAGAATCGTCGGTCCCATTTTGCCTTCATGAATCAATCGCGCCGCGCGTTCAGGAATATTTTCATCAAAATTTCGCCAATTCGTATGGCTAAACCCTGAACCGGTGAAACCCACCAGGTCATACAAAACTGGGAATCGTTTGCCATCGCTGTGTCGACCTGCAAGTGTCTTATCGTATTGTGGCGGCAGCCAGACGGCCAGTTTGCGGTGGTGCGGGTCGCCTAAGGCGTTACCGGCAAGAACTTGCGAAGTGTACTCAAGTACAACGGTGCGGCCTTGCGGCCAAGCCGGACGTTTCAGCGCCATGTCAGGTTGCTCCGAAAAATGCGATATGTTGTGCGCGCATTTTCGCACGCCGTTTTGATATGCGGTTGAGCCGCCAGACGATGCTGACACTTTTAAGTGCAACGTCACGCGTCTGCCAGCATCTTAAATTTTCCGATCAGCACCGCTTGGCGGTCCCGGCACGCGTTTCCATCCGAGCAATTGCGCCGGACGATTTGGATGACTCGATGTACCACTTTGACGGCGACTTTGGCACCAATGACTGCGTGAGGCATTGGTAGAGCGTGATTGGTTAGGCTGTTAAAATCGGCACGTCATTCACAAGGAGCAATTCATGACTATTTCGATGTATCAAGCGTCCGTTCCCGTCATCCAGAAATCCCTCGCGTCGCTCAAGGGTGTGCTCGCAAAAGCCGCAGCTCACGCCGATGCCAGGAAAATTGAGGAAAGTGTATTTCTGGGTTCGCGACTCTACCCCGATATGTTTCCGCTCTCCCGTCAGGTACAGATTGCCGCCGATTTTGGCAAAGGCCCGGTAGCCCGCCTTGCCGGTGTGGAATTGCCGAAATACGACGACACCGAAACGACATTCGCAGAATTGGCAACCCGCATCGACAAAACGCTCGCCTTTGTGGGCTCCTTTCAGCCGGCACAAATTGATGGGCAGGAAGATCGCGATATCAACCTGACGATCGCCGGCAGCCCCGTGACTTTCAAAGGGCAACCTTATCTGCTGCATTTTGCGTTGCCGAATCTTTATTTCCATATGTCCATGGCCTACGCCATCCTGCGCCACAACGGCGTTGAAGTCGGCAAGCGCGATTTTGTCGGTGGCGTCTAGTCCTTCTCGTTCGCAAGTCAGCTCGCGCTGGGCGAGCGCCGTCCGGCGCGCAGCATTATCGTTGCTGGCTTTGGCGGTACTCGCCTATGTAGCGATCGTGGCGTTCGTCTATTTCCGGCAGGAAGCATTAATT
>JBKJVA010000177.1:0-5496 GCA_046589675.1 Usitatibacteraceae bacterium | reverse complement strand
TTGGCGGTTTTCTTTCCGCCTGCCATTTCCTTGGCGGCGGCTTTGATGGCGGTGCGCACCCGGTTGTAGGTACCGCATCGGCAAATATTGGTCATCGCATCATCAATTTGTTTGTCGCTTGGATTCGGCGACGCTTTTAACAGCGCGGTGGCCGCCATGATCATGCCCGACTGACAAAATCCGCATTGAGGTACATCGAGCGCCACCCAGGCCTTCTGCACCGGATGCGAGCCGTCTTTTGAAAGCCCCTCGATCGTGACAATTTTTTCGCCAACTTTAACCGAGGAAGCTGGCCGCACACAAGATCGCGTCGGTACGCCATCAATGTGCACGGTGCACGCGCCGCATTGCGAGATACCGCAACCGTATTTGGTGCCGGTTAAGCCAAGTTGCTCCCTTATCACCCACAACAGCGGCGTGTCTTCGTCGGCCGAATAGTCGACAACTTTGCCGTTAACGTTAAGTTTTGCCATGGCTTGCTCCTGGAGAATTGACGCGCCATTATGAACCGATGCGGGTGCGTGATTTGCCTGGTTTTTGTAAAAATGTAATGACCTGAATTCAAGGACTACGGCCAATTCACGCTCGCCGTGCCACCAAGTTCCAGCCGTAACCCGCATGGGCTATTTCGTCTTGCGACCGACTATCCTCAACATCTACCCGGCTCCATGGCAAAAAATACGACCCATACCGCACCAATGCTAGAGTTAGCCCTTTTCAGCCATCACCAATTCTAAATATGCCCAGGAAAAACAAACTCATCACCGCCATCGATCTATGGAGAATTCAACGACCGTCTTCGCCGACGCTCTCACCCGATGGCACGCAAGCCTGCGTGGCAGTGACCAAGTATGATATGGACGAAAATAAGGGGGCAACCAGTCTATGGTTGTTGTCGACGTTTGGCGGTGACCCGCGCGAGCTCACCCGTTGCGGCGAGAAAGACGGGCAGCCGCAATGGTCGCCCGACGGCACCAGCATCGCCTTCGTGGGCAAGCGCGGTGAAGGTAAGCGAGCCGACGAAGTGCCGCAGCTCTACGTCATTGCGCCCGATGGTGGTGAAGCGCGGCGGGTGTCCAACCTCGCTACCGGCGTTTCGGCCATCAAGTGGTTTCCAGATTCGTCGCAGATTGCGTTTATTTCTTGGGTATGGCCGGAACTCAAAAACGAAAAGGCGCAATCCAGACGTTTAAAAGAAAAGCAGGATGACAAGGTCAAGGCGCATGTTGTCGATCACACCTGTTTCCGCCATTGGGACCATTGGCTCTCCGATGGTCGCCAGCCGCACGTGCATGTAGAACATTAAGGCGGGCAAGTGTCGCAATTTGTTCGCGGGCAGCAAATTTATGCTGCAATCGTCGGACCCCAGCCATGCGGATTTTGATATTTCGCCGGACGGCAAGCACATTGCCTTCTGCTTTAACCCGAACCAGGATGCGCGCGGCGATCAGGAACATCACGTCGCAGAACTCGAACTCAAGTCTCGAAAGTTCAGGACGCTGACGACGTCATCACCATTTTCACACTATGCACCAGCTTATTCGCCGGACGGCACATCAATCGCGATGCTGGTACAAAACATGCGTCGCTCGATGGACGACGACTTCAAGGTCGCGATTATCGACCGTAGCAACAGCAAAATCGCGATTGTCAGCCAGTGGGATCGCAATATCAATCCGCCATTGCGGTGGGCTGCCGACGCGAAGAGTATTTACTTCACGGCGGATGAGTTCGGCCGCCTCAATGTGTGGCGCCTGCCTGTCAATGCGAAAAAACCTGAGTTAGTCGTGACTGGCGGCACCGTGACCGACTTTGATGTGAGAGCAGATAAGCTCGTGTTTGTGCGCAACAATATGTCGGCAGCACCGATGGTATTTGCGAGCAATGCCGACGGCAGCAGTGCGTTTGCAATTGAAACGTTTAACGACGCCCAGATGGCGAAATTCAAACTGGGTGAGGTCAGGGAATTCATCGTCAAAGGCTGGAACAACGAAACGGTACAGATGTGGGTGGTTTACCCGCCGAATTTCAACGCGAAGAAGAAATGGCCGTTACTGCACAACATTCACGGCGGCCCGCATTCCAATTGGGGCGACAACTTCCATCAGCGCTGGAATAATCAGGTGTTTGCCGCCCAAGGCTATGTGGTGGTGTGCGTGAATTACCACGGTTCGCTTGGTTGGGGTAACAAGTTCCTGGAATCCAACACCGGCACCTTCGGCAGTAAAGAACACGCCGACGTCGAGGCCGGCACAGATTTCATGCTGAAGCAAGGTTACATCGATAGCAAGCGTCTGGCGGCCAGCGGCGGCAGTTATGGCGGCAAGATGGTGGCGTGGATGAACGGCCGCAATGGTGCGAAAAAAGGCGGCGACCGCTACAAGGCCTATATCTGTCACGCCGGTTGCTTCGACTGGGTGTCGATGTACGCAGGCGACGCGGGCTACTGGTTTGACCATTCACTGTCGACCAACTATTGGACCGATCCGATAAAGTTCGCCGCACAAAATCCTATTGCCTTCGTCAAACACATGAAGACGCCGACGCTGGTGATTCATGGCGCGCTCGATTACCGCGTGCCAGATGCTCAGGGCCTGGCTTACTACAGTACGTTGAAGGCACTCAAAGTACCTTCGCGGCTGGTGTTTTTCCCGGATGAGAATCACTGGATATTGAAGCCGCAGAATTCGCGGCTTTGGTATCGGGAATATTTTGCTTGGCTGGAGAAATATGTGGGGAAGGGGGCCACCCGGTCCAGGTCGGGTGGGTAGACAGCCTGTCACGTACGCGCATTTACTAAAGCTTTAGTTTCGTCTTTTCTGCCGGGGCATCACATTGCACATCAGCGCCCAGCCCCAGCAGCGCCACACGCATTTCTGCGAGCTTGAGATCAATGTCATCGTCACTCTGGTCCGGATCGTGATGGAACAGGTGCAGCCGCTTGACCGCTGCGCGCGCGGCAAGATCGGCCACTTCGCTCACGCAGGAGTGGCCCCAGTCCACCTTGGACGGGTACTCGTGATCCCGATAGGTGGTGTCGGTGATGAGCAAGTCGGCACCGCGCACAAAGTTGGCCAGCCGCTCGACATACGCAAGGTCGTAGCGTGGATCTGTCTTGAGATAAAGCTCGTTATCGGTGATGTAACAAACCGACTTGCCGAAGCTGGTCAGTTTATAGCCGAGGCAATAGCCTGGATGCTTGAGCAATATGGTTTCAATGCGCACCGGGCCGAACGTCAGCGCCTCTTCACGAAGATCGCGAAACATCAGCCGCGCACCGAATTCACGAATCGTTACTGGAAAGTAAACGCTCTCCATTTGTGCTGCCACGGCACGTTCAATGGTCAGGTCGCCTTGATAGGGGCCAAATAGTTCTATTTGATTGCCACGCACATACAAGGGCCCGAAAAAGGGAATGGTATTAATGTGATCCCAGTGCGTGTGTGAAATAAAAATCCGCGCAGACAGGCGCTGTATTTTTGCAGCACTGATGCTATCGGAAAGTTGCTTGATACCGGAACCACAGTCAAAAATAAATAACGGCTCGCCACTGACTTCGATGCTTACACAAGAGGTATTGCCGCCGTAGCGCAACGTACCTGCGCCGCACACCGGCAGGGTGCCGTGCACACCCCAGTAACTCACGGTCACACTTTCAGACATGATTTCGTCAATTTGCCGCATCAGTGTTTCGCGCCGGATCGGCTTGACGATGTAGCCGTCCGCCCCCAGTTCCTTGGCGCGGCGGCGGTCAAAATCGTAGGATTTCGACGTACACATAATGATTTTGATCGAGGCCAGATCGGTCCGTTTGCGCAGTTCGCGGCAAAGTTCAAAGCCATCCATTTCCGGCATGATGACGTCAGTGATCACGCAGTCGGGCCGCTCGATGGGAATCTCGTGCAGTGCCCGCACGCTCGAACCGTATGCCTTGACGGTGTGCCCCTCCCCCTCCAGCACCAGGGTCATCAACTGAAGCATGAATTCCTCGTCATCTACGATCACGAATTTCATGGCTGCATTCTCTTTTTTTATTATGGAGTTCCACCAGTATCCCGCCGCTTTTACTCCGGAAAGCAGGGTGCCCTGACGGCATCGTACCTCATGCGGCCCCGCCAGTGAACCTGCACGAGAAGATGTTGTGTTGCGGCAATTTGCTCCAAAGTGTAACGCACCATTTGGCGAGCCTTACCGAGACAAAAGCTGCCAGGATGCGCGTGGATAGGTCATCTACGTATTTTTATCTGCTGTCGCAGTTATATTGGTAGTTGCATTGGTATAGCGCCGCCACATTCCCTCTAATGGTCCGGCGATAGCGAAGCGCTGCATCAAATGCGCGCCCACCAGCAGCAACGTGTAGATGAGAACCGCCGTAACGAACAATTCAAACTGTCCAAACGTCGCGCCGAAACCCAGTGCAAAGTCGAAGCCATTGAGCAATAGCATCATCAAAACCGATTGGCTGATGTAGAGGGTGAGCGCAACGCGGCCCGCGGGTGCGAGCCAGCGTATCAAGGTAGTGCCTGCCATACCGTCACGTGCCAATGCGAACGCGGCCACGTACGAGAAAGCCAGTAGCGGCGCGAAGGTGGCCAGCAATGCCTCCCACGCCGAGGACGGCATCCATGGGTTCGATGCCACCGAGACTTGCGATAACGCGTGGAAAAAGTTGATCGGCAGGCCCGCGAGCAGCCCAATCCAGAAGACGCGTTGCCAGAATGACCGATAACGTGCCGCGTAGTGCAACAGTTTTAACTGGGCAGCGAGCGCACCGAGCAGGAACAACAACATCACCTGAGGCAGCACAAATATATACGCGGCCATCACGGCAGAAAAATCTTTTGCGCGCTGGATGGTGGCATCGATGTAACCGGCTTCGGTGTAGGTCTCGAAAACCTTTTCACTATCTTGTTGCGCACTCTCACTTTGTGTCGCATTTGCCGGCTCGCTGTTCAATAAAGCGCCGCCAAGGACAGAGACACCAATGCCGGTAATGAGGGTGACGCCCAACCAGAAAATTGCGACGCGCATCAGCGCTCGTGGACCTTTGCGGATATGTCGACGCAGCAAATAACCGGCGATTGCGTAGCGCGCCAGAATGTCGCCAAACCACAGCAACACACCGTGCAGCACGCCCAGTATCAGCATGAAATTCATGCGGCGGGTGAAACGCCCATGCACGTCTGCGCCACCTGCGACCCAACGTCGCGTCTGCACTGCAAAGCCGTAGCCGAAGCAAAAACAGAATAGCGGATAGAACTTGTATTCGAGCAAGAGTGCGGTCAGAAATAGTGTCACGACGTCCGCAATGTGGCTGCTTTCTTGCAGCACACCGAGCGAGGGACTACCCACACCCCACACGAAACTCTGGATGTTGACGGCGAGAATGCCAAATAGTGCGAGTCCGCGCAGGGCGTCAATCAACTCGTCGCGGGGCACCTATACCTGCCTGCTACCGTTGCGCAGCGCTAACAGCATGACTCCGCAAATGGCAAG
>JBKJVA010000172.1:0-4241 GCA_046589675.1 Usitatibacteraceae bacterium | reverse complement strand
AGCTTCGGAACGGTATGCGCTGAGGTTGCCGAAGTGTCGGTGGATAAAGGCCAGATCAAGGTCCGGCGGGTCGTGGCGGCCATCGATTGCGGCTTGGCCGTTAATCCCTTGACGATTTCGGCGCAGGTCGAAAGTGCGATCGCTTTTGGCTTGTCTGCGGCCCTTTATGGTCAGTTGACACTCAAAGATGGGGTCGTTGAGCAGAGCAATTTTCATGACTATCCGGTATTGCGTATTGCCGATATGCCGAAAATTGAGGTGCACATCGTTCAAGGTGGTAGCGTGCCGACCGGAGTAGGTGAACCGGGTACGCCACCGATTGCGCCGGCGGTTTCGAACGCCATATTTGCGTTGACCGGCAAGCGATTGAGAGAAATGCCGTTCAAAATCTGACAACGTTCACCACTGTATTTGCATTAAGCGCACTGGAACTTGTTGGCCAGCAACCATACTAAAACATGATGAAAACAAAATCACTGTTGACCTCGCCGCTGGGCCGCTTGCTGGGTATCCTCATACTGATATTGATTGGCGGCTGTGCTTACCTTGAAACCAAACAGGGCGACTGGATTTTCAATCCCGTGCAGGGCGAATGGCGTGGCTATCGCGGCACGCCTGAAGGCGTCGAGGAATTATGGATACCCGTAGGCGCGAACGGTGAAAAACTGCACGCATGGTGGTCACCTCAGGCTGATAAAAATGCACCGGTATTGCTCTATCTGCATGGTGCACGCTGGAATCTTACCGGTAGCGTGACGCGCATTCCGCGCTGGAACCGCATGGGCTTCTCTGTCCTCGCCATCGATTACCGTGGCTTTGGCAAGAGTACTTTTGGTGACGGCAGCTCGCCCACAGAGGCGTCGGCGAATGCAGATGCCGAAGCCGCCTGGCGGTACCTTACCGATCGTAATCCTGGCGCCAAGCGCTTTATCTTTGGACATTCGCTCGGCAGTTCCATGGCCACCCATTTGGCATTAAAGGACAAACAGGCGAACGGCTTGATTATCGAGGGCGCGTTTACTTCTATTCCCGACATGATCAAGGAGACCAGGTGGGGGTTCCTGCCAGTTGGCTTTCTGGTCACGCAACGCTTTGACATTCTTGAACGTATCAAAGAAGTGTCGATTCCTGTTCTTATCGCGCACGGTACTGACGACAGCATCGTACCGTTCACGTTGGGCGAGCGGCTTTTTAAGGCGGCCACAGCGCCCAAACGACTGTTGCGCGTGGAGGGGGGGTCCCACCATAACCTTACCGCCAGCCATTTCGATGAATATCAACGCGCCGTGACGGAACACTTCGGATTGAATTTGATCCGGGCCGCGCGATCCGGTCTGTCAACTCTGACCCCCGGCGTCGCGGTGAATGTGGACGCTGTGTCGCAATAAAACAGTAAAAACCAGCGCATGCAATCGCTCGATATTGAAGTGTTGGATCATGCTCGTGAGTGGATGCGTGCAAATAAGCGCGTCTGGCTCGTCACCGTGACCCAAACCTTCGGCGCGAGCCCGCGTCCTCCCGGATCGCTCATGGCGATGCGTGACGACGGTGTGGTCATCGGCTCTGTATCGGGCGGGTGCATTGAAGACGACCTCGTCTCGCGCCGGGACCAATTTTCGGATGTCAAACCTGTACTTAAACGCTACGGGATTACTTCGGAGGAGGCGCGCAGATTCGGCTTACCTTGCGGCGGCGAGCTCGAAGTGGTGATCGAGTCGACGATCGACATTGCGCGCCTGGATGAATTATTTCTGAAAATTTCGGCGGGTGAAGTATTTGCGCGATCGGTCGATCTGCTAACAGGGGCATGGCAGTTTCGCCCCGCCACAACCTCCGACACAACCGGTCGGACCGAGCAGGCGTTTGTTTGTATTCATGGGCCGCGCTGGCGGATGCTGATTATCGGTGCATCCGAAATCGCGCGCTATCTCGCCGAGGTCGCCGCGACTCTGGATTTTCAGGTCTCGGTCTGCGATCCTCGCGAAGAATATCGCAGTGTCTGGCGGGTGCCGGGCACTATTCTGCTCGACGGTATGCCCGACGACGTGGTACTCGCTTTCAAGCCGGACCCCCATACGGTTATCGTCGCGGTATCACACGATCCGAAGCTCGACGATATGGCACTGATGGAAGCGCTCAAGACGCGCGCTTTTTACGTCGGTGCAGTCGGCTCCAGCAAAACGTCCGACGAGCGCCGCAAGCGATTGCTCGAGTTTGACGTCAGCCCTGCGCAAGTGGCAAAGCTTCACGGTCCGGTTGGCCTGTCCATCGGTAGCCGCACCCCGCCTGAAATCGCGATCTCGATACTGGCGGAACTGGTTGCTGCACGCAACGGCATGGTGTTGTCGTCGGAGGCGGCGGCAACACATGCAGCCCGTCGACCGCCGCATAGCGCTTGATCACCTGCCTTCTCCTCGCAGCGGGCAAAGCATCACGTTTCGGCTCGCAAAAATTGCTCGCGCGGCTTCCTGACGGACGCCGGGTTGTGGAAGCGGCGGTGGCGAACCTGCGGGCAGCGCAGGCGGGGCGCGTGGTTGCCGTGACGCGACAAGATCCTGAGCTGATTGGTGTTCTGGAAATTTGTGGCTGCCAGGTTGTGATAAACGCCGTTGCCGATCAGGGCATGGGAACGAGCATCGCTGCCGGTGTCCTGGCAACACCAGATGCACCCGGCTGGCTGGTTTCTTTGGGTGATATGCCGTCGATTCGCGCCGCTACCATCGCTGCCGTCATCGACTCGCTGCAACGCGGTGGGCGAATTGTCGTGCCCGCCATGGGTGGGCAACGCGGTCATCCGGTGGGTTTTTCGGCGATGTATCGCGCACAGTTGCAGTCATTGCAAGGGAACGCGGGCGCGCGGGAAATTATTAACGCCGACGCGACGTTCGTTGAGGAAATAAGCGTTGATGACGTGGGGATCTTTGCCGACATCGATACGCCAGCAGATTTGAAACTCTAGCGCTGACGCGGATTTTGAAGGCTTTGTTGTCCGTGTTGCTCGTAAAATGGCGATCTACGCGAAATGTCTGAGTCCGAAAGGCCGGCTTATTTCGGTACCCAGACTGTCGACACTTAGCCTGACTTCCGGTATTTCTCTCCCGCCTCAATCCGCGTCTTCAGAATATTTTTTTCCGGCGGCAACGGGCAGGTGGTGAATTCGGAAAATGCGCAGGGCGGGTTATAAGTTTTATTAAAGTCCAACTGGAACGTCTCGTTCGCTTTGGGCTTTTTATCGACATAGAGAAAGCGTGACGGACGGTAAGTGGTGTCGCCCGAGGTGCCGTCGCGCATCACGAAGAACATGCCGTCATCGTCTCCAACCACATCCATCTTGTATTTTTTGCCTTTGAGCGTGAATTCGACGTAACCAGGACAGGGTTCCTCCGAAATTTCATCGATCACATTCACGATGGAGAGTTTCTTGCCAGGCGGGTAGGGGACAAATTTTGCGGTGACCTTAAACGCCGGGTTTACGTCATACCAAAGGCGGCCAGCAAAGTTTTTGCGCACCAGTGATTCGTTATCGGCCAGACGCAGCACATAGCGGCCATCGCGCTCAATGATGTGCATGGAGATACGCCCTAGCGATACCCAATCGCGGTTTGCCGGATCATATTTCAGTGCGCGCTCACCCGTGAATCCGACACCGGCGCTGGACATACTGACCCCATCGGCAAGCGTAAGCGTCACGGTTTTTTTCGCAGCATCGACGTTGATGTTGCCGATCACTTCGGGTCCCGTGCCTTTGAGTGCAGGCGGGAAAACGATGTCGTTATTCGTTGCCGTGCCAAACGTGTTTATGCCAGGCTTCATGATGTAGCGACCGGCGAGCGTAAGCCAGCCGTTATCGCGTTTCAACCGTTGCTCGGCGTCGTTTCGCCACTGGTGAATGGCTTCCACATATTCTGGCTCGACCTTTGTCGATGACGTTGGTGGGGCCGCGGTTGCGACCAATGTGATAAGTATTGTCAGCGCTGCAAGCAAACGTTTCATGCCGAGACTCCCGTAAAGTAAAGCGGACCAGGTAACCTAAATTATGCCTCGATCAGCGAACCAAATGGTGTAAGACCCGTTCGGTTGTCATCTGGTTCATGCAGTTGAAATGTCCAAGCGGGCAGACGCGCTGAAAACATGGGCTGCATTCGAGTTGAAGTGTGACCACCCGCGCTTTTGCCGACATCGGCGGGGTGAACGCGGGCGAGCTGGAGCCGTAAAGTGCGACGACCGGGACGCCGACCGCA
>JBKJVA010000088.1:0-7607 GCA_046589675.1 Usitatibacteraceae bacterium | reverse complement strand
CTGATTGGCGATGAGCGTATTGTTGGTGTCGTCTCGCCAGACGACCCGCGTTGCGCATCCACTATTACCCGCGACCTCAATGGCGGTTACCTGCTACCGGGTTTCATCGATACCCAGGTCAATGGCGGTGGCGGCGTACTATTCAATGATGATCCCAGTGTGGCGACTATTCGAACGATGGCTGCTGCGCACCGCCGATTTGGCACCACCAGCTTGTTGCCCACGCTGATCAGCGATGACCTTGCCGTGATTGCCCGCGCCATCGATGCCGTTCGCACTGCGATATCCAGTAATGTAGCCGGCGTCATTGGCGTGCACCTGGAAGGGCCATTTCTGAACGAGGCGCGCAAGGGTACGCATGATGCCAGCAAATTCCGTGTACTCGACCCCAGCGTACTGGCGCTATTGTCATCTCTCAAAATAGGCAGGACGATTGTGACCCTCGCGCCGGAAATGACGACGCCTGGGATGATTGCTTCGCTTGCCGCGCAAGGTCTGGTGATTTCCGCCGGGCATACCAATGCCACCTTTGCCGAGATGAAAAATGCGCTGCACCATGGCGTGACCGGCTTTACGCACTTGTTCAACGCGATGTCGCCGCTTGGCAGTCGCGAACCCGGCGTCGTCGGTGCCGCGCTGCTCGACGAGAACAGTTGGTGCGGCATCATTGTCGATGGCCATCATGTATCGTCTGCGGCGTTGCAAATTGCCTTGCGATGCAAGCGGCATGACCGCTTCATGTTGGTAACCGATGCCATGGCAAACGTGGGGACCACACAAACGTCATTTCTGCTGCAGGGTAAAAAGATCATCGTTCGTGATGGCAGATGTGTCGATGAGCAAGGCACGCTGTCGGGGTCTGCGCTTGACATGGCCAGCGCGGTACGCAATGCGGTGGCGATGCTCGGCATCGGACTCGCGGAAGCGGTACGGATGGCGAGTACCTATCCCGCCGAATTTCTGGGCCTTGGCGATGAGTTGGGCCGAATTGCCCCGGGGTATCGCGCAAATTTAGTCCTCGCTGACGATCAGTTGAACGTGCTGGACACATGGATCGATGGTCAAAGTGCCTCCGTTTTCAGGGAGGCTGGCGCACCGCCGCCTGGAGGCGGAACTATTTCGTGCGTCACATGAACCCTGTCGCCGACCCGAGTAAAGATCCGAAAGTTGCGATAAACACGCAACCCAACCCAGCCGATTGCCGCGCCTTCGTCCTGTTCGGTGCGACCGGTGATCTTGCCCGTCGCATGCTCTGGCCTTCCTTATATGCGCTCGATTGCGACGGACTGCTGCCTTCAACCTTCCAACTCATCGGCGCGGCTACTTCGCAACTTTCGGACGAGCAATTCATCGCACGGATCAAGGATGCGATCTTGCAGTCAGCCAACGCGGAATTATTCAATGATCGCGCATTTGCGACTTTTGCCGCGCGCGTCCGTTATTTCGCGGTGGATGTAAAGGCACCCGCTAGTCTGGAGCCCATTCGGGCGGCGCTGGCGTCGACCGATGCAGCGGATAAGTGCGGCATCATTTTTTATCTGGCGACTGGTCCGCAATTGTTCGGCCAGATCTGCCTGGCACTGCGCGAAAGCGCGATGGTCGATCCATACAGCCGCATCGTCATTGAGAAACCCATCGGCTCTGATACGGCCTCAGCCCACCACACCAACGAGGCAATCGCTACCGCGTTCAATGAGGACCAGGTATTTCGCATCGACCACTATCTTGGCAAGGAGGCGGTTCAGAATCTTATTGCACTGCGTTTTGCCAATTCGATCTTCGAGCCGCTTTGGAATGCCAACGCGATTGAGCAAGTGCAAATTACTGTCGCCGAAACCGTCGGTGTCGATGGACGATGGGCTTTTTACGACGGCACCGGCGCATTGCGCGACATGGTGCAGAGCCACCTTTTGCAGTTACTGTGTTTGGTCGCAATGGAGCCACCCGCCAGTTTTACACCCTCTGCAGTACGCAATGAGAAGGTAAAAGTACTGTGGTCATTGCGGCCCATCGTTGGCGCGAATGTCGCCGCCCACGCCGTTGCAGGCCAATATAGCGGTGGATTTTCGGGCGGGCAGGCTGTCAACGGATACCTTGGCGAAACCGGGGCCAATGCCGCAAGCAATACCGAAACCTACATCGCGCTGCGCGTTGAGATCGACAACTGGCGCTGGGCCGGCGTGCCATTTTATTTGCGCACCGGCAAGCGTATGCAGAAACGCCAGAGCGAAATTGCCATTCAATTCAAGCCCGCTCCGTACAATATTTTTGCTGGAATTGGTGCGTCACTTGCACCGAATATGCTACTGATCAAACTTCAACCAGACGAGGTGATCACGCTTACATTGATGCATAAAAAGCCTGGGCTGCACGAAGTGCAACTTGGCGAAGTCGGGCTCAATCTCTCGCTCGATGGTGCATTTGGACCGGCGCGTCGTCGCATCGCCTACGAGCGTATGCTGCTGGATGTATTGCGCAAAAATTCCGCATTGTTTGTGCGCCGCGATGAAGTGGAGGCGGCCTGGAAATGGATCGACGGGATCATTGAAGGCTGGCGAACGACCGGTCAAACACCCGAGCCCTACAGGGCGGGAAGTTTGGGGCCGACGGCTGCCACCGAATTGCTGGCGCGCCATGGGCATGCCTGGCATGAATAGCGCGGCTGCAAACTTCGAACGAACCCGATCAAAAATCCACTCATGGAATGCAAATTGAACACCCAGATGCTCATAGAGGCGCGCGAGGCACCCGCCGCCATCGCCAGGCAGTTTGACGAAAACAATCAAGCGTATCGCGATTTTGGTGCTGCACTTCGCGCCTCTGATCCAAGGTCGTTACTCACAGTCGCGCGTGGCAGTTCCGACCACGCGGCGCATTTCATGGCCTATCTGATTATGGCGCGACTGGGCCGGCTGGTGACTTCGCTGCCGATGTCGCTTATCACCTTGTACCAGTCACAGATTCAATGCAAAGGTTTGGTTTCGCTGGCATTTTCGCAATCCGGGCAGAGCCCTGACCTGGTCGCACCTATGCGGTTTTTCACCGACGGCGGGGCCACCACCGCCGCGTTTGTGAATGACCCGGATTCGCCTCTGGCAAAAGCAGCGCAATGGGTATTTCCGTTGCATGCAGGCCTGGAACAGAGTGTGGCAGCGACAAAAAGTTTTATCGCGCAATTGGTTGCCGGTGCCCACCTGGTTGCCGCGTGGCAGGATGACGCTGCACTACACGCGGCAGTGGGTGATTTGCCCCGCGTCCTATCGCGTGCGGCTGCCATCGATTGGTCGGCCGGCGTGGAGGCGCTCAAAGGCGCTGACCGCTTGTTTGTCATCGGGCGGGGGACCGGCCTGGCGGTCGCGATGGAAGCGGCACTCAAGTTCAAGGAAACCTGCGCGATTCAAGCCGAGGCATTTTCGGGTGCCGAAGTTGAGCACGGGCCGATGGCGCTGGTCGGTCAAGAATACCCGCTGCTCATTTTCGCGCCGCGTGGCCCCGCGCAGGCAGGCCTGCTGACACTTGCCGAAAAAATGCGTGAACGCGGTGCGCGATTATTGCTGGCGGCCCCCGCCGGGACGCCCGGATGCAATCTGCCTGTCGTTGAAACGGAGCACATAGAACTTGATTCCATCTCCGTCATTCAAAGCTTTTATCCAATGGTCGAGGCACTTTCACGCGCACGCGGCTTCGATCCAGACCACCCGCGTCACCTTCAAAAAATTACCCGAACCCACTGAAACGAGCCGGTGCCGGATGATTCGTTCGGGTCCGCCAGCGGGCACCGTGAAAGCGGTCGCAACGGTCTTGCTGCGCAAAACGTCGAATTTTATTCATTGACGGCCAGACAATTTGGTATTAAATTGGTTTTATCCGATTCTTGCGGAGTTTCTTCGGGCGTGCATCGCGCGATCCGACCAATAACGACATGCTAAGCGCCCCAGCACACGGACCGGCTGCCCCATCAACTGCACCAGAACGAGTGCGGGTGATGCGATGAACAAGCGCATGATCGCCCAATTGAAGCCCAGCACCCGTGACGCCACGCCACTCTACCTGCAGCTTGCGCGCAAGCTCGCAGCTGCCGTGCGCAACGGCCGCTACCAGGCGCACGAGGCGCTACCCTCGGAGCGGCTGCTCTCCGAATGCCTCTCCGTCTCGCGCGTGACCGCGCGCAACGCGATCGATCAATTAGTCGCGCAAGGGCTGATTGTTCGTCGTCGCGGATCAGGCAACTATATCGCCCCTCATCTTGAGCAACCCCTGTCGCGCCTCACCAGTTTTTCAGAGGAACTGCAGCGCCGTGGCTACACGCCCGGCTCAAAGTGGCTGGTGCGGGCAATCTCGAATGCAACGCCCGAGGAGCAGACCGGTCTCGGGCTTTCGCCAAAGGGACGGGCCGTCAAAGTTGCACGCCTGGCGCGGCTGCGGCTGGCTGACGATGTCGGCATGGCGTATGAAGCGACGGTTCTGCCGCAGCAGGTGCTGCCGAACCCGGAGGCGGTGGAAGGCTCTTTGTACGAGTACCTTGACGCTATCGGTCAGGCACCGGTGCGTGCCTTGCAGCATATCCGCGCCGCCAACAGTCCTGCCTGGCTTGCAGAACTATTGGGCGTTCCTGTCGGCCATGCAGTCCTCGACATCACGCGTACCGGCTTTCTCGCATCCGGACAAGTGATCGAACTCACCCATTCCTACGCGCGCAGCGACTATTACGATTTTGTCGCCGAAATGAAGCGTGATTAATGTGAGACACACCAAAGCTACCCTACGGACCCACCACAAAAACGTAGTCGCGGCGGGTGATCGTGCGGTTATTGTCTTCCTCGATCAGCGACGGTACGTTGTGTTATGCCGGCGGCACGCCGATCAGACAAGACACGCAATAGGCTGGACTGAGACATGTTGAAAACCGAATCGCCCAGCCTTGAACACACCCACCTCGACGAATACACCATCGACGATCTGGTGAGCGCGTTTACCGACAATCAATTGGTGGCAGTGAATGCGGTGCGCGCTGCGCACGGACAAATTTCTGCCGCCGTTGCCGCCGCTGTGCCGCGCCTCGAACGTGGCGGGCGACTTATTTACGTTGGCGCTGGCACCTCCGGGCGTCTGGGCTTGCTCGACAGCGTCGAACTTTATCCGACGTTTTCATGGCCGCGCGAACGCGCGGTCGCCTTGCTTGCCGGTGGCGCCGAAGCCGTTTATCAGGCAGCCGAAGGCGCAGAAGACAACGCCGACCAGGGTGCGCGCGATGTGAATGCGACCGGAACCGGCGTGAATGATGTCGTCATTGCATTGGCCGCAGCGGGCACCACACCATACACGTTGGGTGCCTTGCGCGCCGCGCGCGCCGCAGGCGCGCTCACCATCGGTATCGCCAACAACCCCGACGCCCCGTTGACACGTGAAGCAGAAATTGGCATCACCCTCGACACCGGCGCGGAGTTGATCTCGGGGAGCACGCGCTTGAAAGCAGGGACGGCGCAGAAAATCACACTCAATACTTTTTCGAGTTCTGTCATGGTGCGGCTGAACAAGGTTTATGGCAACCTCATGGTCGATCTCAAGCCGACCAACGCCAAACTCATCCGCCGCGCGATCAGGCTGACGATGTTAGCAACGGGTAAAGACGAAACCATTGCGCAAAAGACGTTGGAAGCCTGTGGGTTTCAGATCAAGGTTGCCATCATCGCCATAGCAAAAGAAATAGATATTGACGCTGCGGTGTCGCGCATCGAAGTCGCAAACGGCAGCGTTCGCAAAGCGTTGGCAAATTAGTCCACTTCTAACTGATGCAGTTGCATTGAGAAATTTTTATAGCAATGTTGTTTATGCGGGCGAAGCACAGCGTTCCCATTTCGATAACGAGGAGACACAATGATGAGAATATCTACCAAGCCGATGGTGACCGCAGTTTCGCTGGCTTTGATGGCGTTGAGTGGCGCGGTCAACGCGCAGACACCGGCGGATAAGCCGGAAACGAAGGTCGACAGCGCCGAGAAGAAAGCAGCCAACAAAGATGATGCACAATCGGTCGACAAAATTGAGGTGACCGGTATAAGGGCCTCATTGGAAAAATCGATTGCCGTCAAAAAGGATGCTGCCACCAATGTGGAAGTGGTCACCGCAGAAGACGTAGGCAAAATGCCGGACAAAAATATCGCCGATGCACTGTCGCGCTTGTCTGGCGTCAACGTGCAATACGGATTGGGCCTGGCGTTTGACGAAGCCGAGCGTGCCGCCATTCGCGGCACCAGTCCCAACCTCAATCTGGTCACCATTAACGGGCACTCGCTCAGCTCCGGCGACTGGCATGTGGGCGACCAAAGTGCGGCCAGCGGCCGCAGCGTCGGCTTCGGCCTGATGCCTTCGCAACTCATCGGGCAGGCCATCGTTTACAAAACCGGCCAGGCAGACATCGCCGACGGCGGCATCGCCGGTACGATCGATATCATTACCAGGAAGCCGCTTAGCTTCCGTAAAAATTTTTCCGGGGAAGCCGCGCTAGGCGCCGTGCACGGTTCACTGGCAGGCAAGACCGACCCGCAAGTCAGCGGCCTGCTCGCATGGAAAAACAACGACAACACGTTTGGCGTATTGCTGCAAGGCTTCAAGGAAGACCGACACCTGCGTCGCGATGGTCAGGAAACGTTCAGCTACGGCATCATCAGCGCCGCGCAGGCGGCAGCATCGGGCGATCCGTCACTTGCTGGCAAGCGCATGCCGGGATCACTCAATTCGGCGCTGTTTATCGGTGAACGGAAACGTGAAGGCGGCTACATCGGCCTGCAGGCGCGACCGACCAGCGACCTCGAATTCAACCTGAGTGCCTTCACCGCGACGCTGCACGCGAACAACTACAACAGCAGTCCCTTCGCGTTGCCGACCACCGTCGTCGCCGGTGGCGGACGGATTACCAACTACATCGTAACCGGCGACGTCATCACGAGCGCGACGATTCTTCCGCCGACGGTCAGAAACACACAGTCGTTCGAGTACGATACCTACGTGCGTGACGGCGCGAAATCCACCAGCGAATTTTATGACTTCGATGTCAAGTGGCGCGTCACCAACGACCTTACGCTCAAGGCACGTGCTGGTTATACCGAAGGCAGCGGGGTTACCAGCACCCAGCCGGGCGCGGTATTCAGTATTTACGACGCCGGCATTACCTACAAGCTCAATGGCAGCAGCCCCCCTGACTGGTCGGTCACAGGTGTGGACCTTCGCAACGTGATGAACGGGCGCTATTTGCTTAATAACAATTCGGTCGCGGCCTCCGCCAAATCGACGGACGAAGAAACGTACGCGCATATTGATGGCGAATACAGCTTGCACTGGGGCCCGCTCAGTAATCTCAAATTTGGTGCGCGCCAAACCGACCACGAGCGCTCCTACGAAGTGGCAGGGGGACGACTCAACAACCTGGCGCCGGTCACCGGGTGTATCGCTGGTGTAGCCTGCAACTATCCGCCGGCAAGCTGGCCTGTGCCCTCAGGTTTTTATCCGGGCAATTACGCCAGCGGCCTGAGCGGCAATTTTCCGCGCAACCTGTTCCACTTCGACATCCCTACGTTGCGAGCATGGGGGGAGGCGAACGCCAACTG
>JBKJVA010000216.1:0-10189 GCA_046589675.1 Usitatibacteraceae bacterium | reverse complement strand
GCGTTTCTTGGTGCGGCGTTCATTGTGATTCTGCCGCTAGTGCTTAGCCAGGTGCCGCTGTGGCTGGGTCTGCCGATATCAACTGCGACCGCCGCACATTTCGAGTCGATGATCTTTGGCGCGTTGATCATTTTTTTTCTAATCGTTGAGCCGCACGGGTTGGCACGGTTGTGGGCGATTGCCAAAGAGAAGCTGCGCCTTTGGCCGTTTCCACATTGAAACGAAATTGTTGGTAACGCAGGTTGGATTGTTAAAAGCGTCGCAGAGACGACGGTTCATGAACAAAGATGCATTAACGAAGACACTTGAATGAAAAAGCAGTGACGATGTTCATTACCCAGGAGGACGGAGATGAAAACGATGTTGAACAAAATAGCAATTGGTGTCACCACAATTTGCGGGTTAGCTGCAGGTGGTGCTTATGCGCAGGTCAACGAGCAATTTGTGCCCGTTCTGGTCTATCGGACGGGTGCCTACGCGCCTAACGGGGTGCCTTGGGCAAACGGCTTCGTAGATTATCTTAAGCTGATCAATGAGCGTGACGGCGGTATCAACGGCGTCAAGATCACCTACGAAGAATGCGAAACCGAATATAAGACTGACCGTGGCGTGGAATGTTATGAGCGCCTCAAGGGCAAGGGCCCGACCGGTGCAACCGGTTTTAATCCGCTTTCGACCGGTATCACCTTCGCGCTAATCGACAAATCCCCAGGTGACAAAATACCGGTGTTTTCCACGGGTTATGGCCGGTCAGAAGCGGTCGATGGCAGCGTCTTTCCCTGGACCTTTCCGTTGATGGGTACTTATTGGACGGCTGCTGATATTTTGGTGCAACACGTCTCCAAAAAAGGCAACCTGAAGGGCAAGAAAGTCGCGTTGGTGTATCACGATTCACCGTTCGGCAAAGAGCCAATTCCAGTGCTGGAAGCCCACGCCAAGAAGCATGGATTTGAATTGGTCAAGTTGCCCGTCACCCATCCCGGCCTTGAGCAGAAAGCGACCTGGCTGCAAATTCGCCAACAGAAGCCGGACTACGTATTTCTGTGGGGCTGGGGCGGTATGAACTCGACGGCAATCAAAGAGGCGATCGCCGTTTCCTATCCGCGTTTGCAAATGTACGGTGTCTGGTGGTCGGCTGCTGAACCGGATGTACTGCCTGCCGATATGGCTGCGAAGGGCTACAACGGATTGGCGTTGCAGCATTCGGCCGAGAAGGATGCTGCGGTGCACAAGGATATGATGAAATTTCTGTACGACAAGGGAAAGGGCACAGGCAAAAAAGAGGAAGTTGGAAATGTGCTCTACAACCGCGGCATGATCAGCGCGATGCTTGTCATCGAATCGGTGCGTACGGCGCAATCCAAATACGGCAAAAAACCGGTGACGGGTGAGCAAGTACGTTGGGGTGCGGAGAACCTGAACATCGACACGGCACGCATCAAGGCAATTGGCTTCGACGGCATGTTGCAGCCGATCAAAACATCCTGCAACGACCACGAAGGCGCACACAAAGCGCGCATCCATACGTGGGACGGCAAGGCATGGAGCTATACGTCTGACTGGTATGAGGCTGACAGAGGCATGCTCGGCCCAATGATCACCGCGCAGGCAAAGAAATACGCGGAAGAGAAGAAAATTACGCCGCGCGATTGCAAGAAAGAAAGTTAAATTTTTTTGAGTAGTAGTCCTTGAGCGCTGCGCGCAGCCATCGCGCAGTGCTCAAGAGCCAACATCCAGCGAACGCCCGATACCAATTATTTCATGCCCAACGCCACTGTCGTGATAGCCACTGCCATCGCCAAGCCCCTACTGTCGGTCAACGGTATCGAGGTGATTTACAACCATGTCATCCTGGTATTGAAAGGCGTGTCTCTTAATGTGCCAGAGGGTCGGATTGTCGCAATTTTGGGTGCGAACGGCGCAGGAAAGACCACGACGTTACGGGCTATCTCGAACCTGCTTCGAAGCGAGCGCGGTGAAGTTACCAAAGGGACTGTCGAATATCGCGGTGAAAAAGTCCACCAGTTATCACCGTCTGATTTGGTCAAGCGGGGTGTCATTCAAGTGATGGAGGGTCGCCATTGCTTTGCACACCTGACGGTTGAAGAGAATTTGTTGACAGGTGCTTACACGCGCAACGTGTCGCGGGCTGAAATAAACATTGATCTTGAAAAAGTTTACAACTATTTTCCCAAATTAAAGACTCGCCGCCACTCCCAATCCGGTTACACGTCCGGTGGCGAGCAGCAGATGACTGCGGTGGGACGCGCATTGATGTCGCGCCCCAATATGATCCTGCTCGATGAGCCATCGATGGGGTTGGCCCCGCAGATTGTCGAGGAAATTTTTGAGATCGTTCGCGATCTAAATCGAAAGGAGAAAGTCAGTTTTCTTCTCGCAGAGCAGAACACAAACGTGGCGCTGCGCTATGCGGATTTTGGTTACATCCTCGAAAACGGTCGGGTGGTAATGGAGGGGGACGCTAAAAGTCTCGCGCAAAACGAAGACGTGAAAGAATTCTATCTTGGCATTTCAACCGCTGGCCGAAAAAGCTTCCGGGACGTAAAGCATTACCGCCGCCGCAAGCGTTGGCTGGCATGATGGTACGACGTTCATGAGCGCGCACTACGATGCTCTCGAGACGCGCTCGCCGGAGCAACGCGAAGCGGAGTTGTTCGCAGCACTACCTGCGCAAGTTGCTCACACTAAGTCGAATGCACCGCATTTCTCTGCATTGCTCGCTGGCGTCGACCCGCGCCAAATCAACTCAAGAGACGCGTTGGCAAAATTGCCGATCACGCGGAAATCTGATTTGGTAGAGTTGCAAAGGAGTCAACTTCCATTCGGCGGCCTCAGTGCGATTGCACCAGCCAAGCTTGCCAGACTATTCGTTTCACCGGGCCCGATCTACGATGCCGAAGGCAAGGGTAGCGATTTTTGGCGAACCGCCCGGGTCATGTTTGCGGCGGGATTTCGTTGCGGTGATGTGGTTCACAATACCTTTTCATATCACCTCACACCAGCCGGCTCGATGTTCGAAACCGGTGCCCACGCATTAGGTTGCGCCGTAATTCCGGCAGGCACGGGGCAAACTGAACTGCAAATTGCCACCATTGCCGCTTTCAGAGCCTCCGCCTACGCGGGCACGCCTTCGTTTCTGAAATTGCTCATTGAGAAGGCCGATGAAATCCACGGCGACCTAAGCTCAATTGACAAAGCGATCGTCTCTGGCGAAGCATTCCTCAGTCCCGCGCGCGAACTTTTCAAATCTCGCGGCATCGCCGCTTACCAGGCTTACGGCAGCGCCGATTTGGGCATGATTGCTTATGAAAGTGTCGCCCGTGATGGACTTATACTGGATGAAAAAATTATCGTCGAAATTGTCCGTCCTGGAACCGGCCAACCAGTCGCAGATGGCGAAATTGGCGAGGTGGTCGTAACAACGTTTAATCGCGATTACCCGCTGATTCGTTTCGCCACCGGCGATTTATCCTCTGTACTTGCAGGCATATCACCGTGCGGACGCACCAACACGCGCATCAAGGGCTGGCTGGGCCGCGCCGACCAAACGACCAAAGTACGCGGCATGTTCGTACATCCACATCAGGTTGACGAAATTGTGAAACGCCACCCCATGATTGTCAAAGCGCGGCTCACGGTCAGCCATGTCGATTCCGGTGACGCAATGATGCTCTCTTGCGAAGCGACTGCGAATTTCGATATCGAGGTGGTCAAAAACACCATGCGCGATATCACCAAGCTGCGCGGTGATGTGCGGGTGGTGGCAAAGGGTTCGCTCGCCAACGATGGCATGGTCATTGAGGATCTTCGTTCTTATGCGTAAATACTTGCCTGACCGGCAAACCCTGGCAATGGCGACCCTCTCAGGCCAATAATGCTCTAAAGCGCCCGCCAAATGGCGGTCTACGCTGCAGGAAACGCAATCACGTGATCAATTTCCAGCTTGATCCCGATCTTCTGGCCGATCTCATGATCGTGGTGTGACGGTACGAGAGAGAGCACCTTGCCGCCTGAAGGAAGCTTGAGCGTGTAGAGAATATCGGCACCGCGAAACGCTTTGTGCAGTACTTCCGCCAGACGGGTACTGTCGTCGTCGTGCAGGATGTCGTCGGGGCGCAGTAATACTTCGACAGCCTCGCCCGCTGACAAGGCGCAGCCCGGACAGTGTGGCAGCAATCCCAGCTCTGTATCAATGAGGTCGTCGCCGACCACCATGCCGCGCATCAATACGCCTTGGCCGACAAAATCAGCCACGAACCGCGTGGCGGGCCGATGATATAGGTTGTAAGCGGAATCCCATTGCAGAATTCTTCCCTGGTTCATCACACCGATTTTGTCGGCAATGGAAAAAGCCTCGTGCTGATCGTGGGTTACCAGCAGTGCAGGTATTGAGAGTTGGCGCAGCAATGCACGTACTTCCAGTCCGAGTTTCTCACGCAGCTCGATATCGAGATTGGAAAATGGTTCGTCGAGCAACAAAAGATCGGGCTTTGGTGCCAGCGCGCGTGCCAATGCCACACGTTGCCGTTGACCGCCGGATATTTCATGCGGATATTTTTGAGCCTCCCCAGTGAGGCGCACCAACTCGAGCATTTCCCGCGTTTGCACCGCCGCGTCGGCTGCGCTTACGTGACGCAGTCCGAAGGACACGTTTTTGGCCACCGTGAGGTGGGGGAACAAAGCGTAATCCTGAAATACCAGGCCGATCCTGCGCTGCTCGGGCGGGGTGGACATCTGGGTGTTGGCCAGCAATTTTCCGCGTATGCGAATTTCACCCATTGACGGGTTTTCGAAACCCGCAATTAGCCGCAAAACGGTGGTTTTTCCGCAGCCGCTCGGCCCTAAAAGGCAGCCAATTTCTCCTTCTTCCACGCTAAATGACAGACCCTCACAGACCTGGGTGCCGTCCGGATATGAGAAAGAAACATTATTGATTTCAAGGTAGTGCGACATGATTCGATTATAGACCACACTTGTGGGATAAAATTTATTGACAAATGCGAACTATTCGCATTATCATTACGCTTAATAAGCAGTCAAATAAAATGTCGCTCAAACCAACATTGGAAGGATTCAAAATGAAGAAGACAGCAGCAAATGCGGCACTAATTGCTGGTGCGGTCGCCCTGTGCGGTAGCGTAATGGCGTTCAATGCCGTGGCACAGCAGCAAGTGCTCAACCTTTACTCATCGCGCCACTACCAGACCGACGAGGCGCTCTACGCCAACTTCGAAAAGGCTACCGGTATTAAGGTGAACCGCATCGAAGGGCCTGAAGATCCCCTGATCGAGAGGTTGAAAAGTGAGGGCGACAAAAGTCCTGCTGATTTGCTGGTAACGGTAGATATGGGTCGCTTGTTGAAAGCGCAGCAGCTTGGCCTGTTCCAACCGATCAACTCCAGACTACTGGAGGAAAAAATACCTGCCGAACTGCGCGCGGCGGATGGAAGCTGGTTTGGATTTTCAGTACGGGCTCGACCGATTTATTATGCCAAGAGTCGCGTAGACAAATCGCAACTGCCCGACTACGAAAGCCTTGCCGACCCAAAATGGAAAGGCAAGATTTGCGTGCGTTCCGGTAATCATCCGTACAACCTGTCGCTGATGTCCTCGATCATCGCGGCCAACGGGTCCGCCAAAGCCGAAGAGTGGGCCAGAGGGGTGGTCGCCAACATGGCGCGTAAGCCTGCCGGCGGTGACACTGACCAGATTACCGGTGTCGCCTCCGGCGAATGCGATATCGCACTGGGCAATACCTACTATTTCGTGCGGATTCTAAAATCCGACAAGCCGAGTGATAAAGCGATTGCTGAAAAGGTCGGTGTCATCTTCCCGAATCAGGAAAATCGCGGAGCACATATCAATATCTCTGGTGCGGGTGTCGCCAAATATGCGCCGAACAAGGCAAACGCAATCAAGTTTCTCGAATATCTGGCAAGCCCGGAAGCACAAGATTATTTTGCCAATGGCAACAATGAATATCCGGTGGTCGGCACGCTTTCCAATCCGCAACTCGCATCGCTGGGAACATTCAAACGCGATGCGCTACCGATGGAGTTGGTTGGCAAAAACTATGCGGCGGCCGCACAGGTATTTGATCGCGTGGGCTGGAAGTAAATTTGTCGGTTTTGCGGATCTCAAAACAGCCTCGTTACGCATCTGCAATGGGGCATTTTGTTCGGCTCAGCATCAATGTCAGGACAGCGTCTCCGATTTCCCGGTCGGCGTCAAAATAGTCAGCGTGTGAGCCTGTGGCTTGGTAATGGCACGCGATGCCATGATTAATGGAATCAATCCCACCGCTACAATTACCAGTGCGGCGGTTGATGCCTCCGCCAAGCGTTCGTCCATTGCCAGATTGTAGGTTTGCACCGCCAGCGTATCGAAATTAAATGGCCGCATCACGAGTGTGGCCGGCAGCTCTTTCATTACATCCACAAATACCAACAGGCCGGCGGTAATCAGGCTGGTGCGCAACAGTGGCAGGTGTACCTCCCGCAGCACTTCAAACGGTGTCGAACCTAACGACCGTGCTGCGTCGTCCATGCTTGGCGTAATCTTGCTTAAACCCGCCTCTACGCTCTGCAGGGCAACCGCGAGGAAGCGGATCAAATACGCATAAATCAGCACCAGAAATCCGCCCGTCAGCAGCAGGCCGGTCTTGAAGCCAAAAATGGCCGAAATACTGTCCACCAGAAAATGGTCAAGTGCCACCAGCGGAATCAACACGCCAACTGCAATCACGGTGCCGGGCACCGCATAGCCGAGGCCGACCAGCCGGTTAAGCCAAACCTGTATGCGTTGGCCCGATGATCGTGCCACATACGCGAGCAGCAGGGCTACCGATACTGCGATTAACGCGGTGATGGCCGCGATGCCAAAGCTGTTTATGGCGAGCTTGATAAAGCGCGTCCCAAACTGCACATCACCTTCGGTGATAGCCAGCTTGAGAAGGATGAGCGTGGGAATGGCAAATCCGACTGCAATAGGCAGCGCGCAGAGTAACGTGGCCCACCACGCCCTCAACCCGTAAAGCGGCACACGTACATGCCGCCGTCCCGCACTTTGATGGAAACGCGCGCGCCGCCGCGCCCAATACTCTAGCAACATCACGACAATGACGAATCCCATCAGAATCACTGCCAGCTTCGCAGCAGCGATGCGGTCTCCTTGCGAGAACCAGGCGTTGAAAATGCCGGTTGTGAAGGTCGGTACGCCGAAATAGGAAACGGTGCCGTAATCGGCCAAAGTTTCCATCAGCGCCAGCGCGACACCCGCGGCAATCGCCGGCCGTGCGAGCGGCAGGGAGATACGCAAAAACATGCGCCACGGTCCGAGCCCCATATTGCGGGCCGCTTCGTTAAGCGTGGTCGATTGCTCCAGAAACGCCACCCGCGCGAGCACGTAAACGTAGGGGTACAAGGCAAGTGTGAGCATCGCTGCCGCACCGCCGAGAGACCGAATTTCCGGGAACCAATAATCCTGCTTCCCCTGCCAGTCGAAGCATTCGCGAAGTAAATTTTGCACTGGTCCGGCATATTGCAAGACATCGGTGTAGGCATAGGCCATCACGTAAGCAGGAATGGCCAACGGCAGGATCAGTGTCCACTCCAGCAGCTTCCTGCCCGGGAATTCATGGTTGGCGGTCAACCATGCGGTGCACGTACCGACCAATGCCACACCAATGGCGACGCCAAGCGCTAGCAGCAAGCTGTTCGCGGCCAAGCCCGGCAGAACGGTACTGCTCAGATGTGCCCATGCCCCCTGATCCGCCACAAAAACGCTGCTACCGATGCTTATCAGCGGGACTAGCAGGAGCATAGCGACGATGCCGCCGACCAGTCGTTGGCTGCGTATCGTTAGCGGTGAAAGGGTGGATTTCATGGCGTGGGGTCTGCAAGTGCCGTTTTGGGACTTTGCGCGGAGGTGTAGGGACAGAGACGCGCTGAGATATGAGTGTCAAATGACCAGATGTGGCCACTGATGCTGATTGTAACAAGAATCATTCTCGATAAGTGCCACGCTTCCAAGACCAAGCAAGGGCGCGCCTCTCTGAGGATGTGCCGCTGGAGCGCCTGTATTTGCTTGTTCTTGGGAGGGTCTATTCCGATTAGCGGATTGGACGGGAAAAAATAATTGCGTTGAATTCACCGGGTGGTTTCAGTACACTTACGCGTTTTTGTGTTTTCGGCGTTCCCTAGAACGCCCGCAAAACGCGGATAGTGTGTTTCAGGAGAATTGAAGTTGGCTACAGCAAAAGCAAAAGCGAAACCGAAGGCGAAAGCCGACGGCAAAAGAGTAACAGCGCGTACACAAGTTGCGACAGGCAAGGTGAAAGCCAAGGCCAAACCTGTTCCAAGAGTCGTCGCAAGAGCAAAGCCGACCCCGAAAGCCGTGGCGAAGCCGAAGGCAAAGCCCGCGCACAAGCCTGTACCCAAAGCGTCCGCGAAGCCAGCACCTAAGCCAAAGCCGAAGCTGGTCGCCAAGCCCGTGATCAGGGTGGCCGCAAGGACAACAGTGCACGTGACGCCGCCAACCGCGCATAAGGGGGTGACAAAGGCGACGCCGAAAGCGCCACAAAAAGCAGAGACCCGCATTCCGGGTTTACTCACCGAAGCGGAGCTGATGAGGCAGCCGAAAGCTGACTATATGTCGGCTGCGCAACGTAAATTTTTCAAGCACCGTTTGATCGAGTTGCAAACGCAGATGCGCGACAATGCGGATGCGACGACCGAGCATCTGCGCGAACTCGCAGTCGCGCCCGATCCCGCGGATCGTGCGACGCAGGAAGAAGAGCACGCGCTGGAGCTGCGGACGCGGGATCGCGAGCGCAAGCTGCTCAAAAAGATTGAAGCAGCACTGCTGCGAATCGAAGATGGCAGCTATGGCTATTGCGAAGAAACGGGAGACCCGATCGGCGTACCACGCTTGTTGGCGCGTCCCACGGCAACGCTGACGATCGAAGCGCAGGAACGCCGCGAACTGAAACAAAAAATGTACGGCGAATAATCAGCACGAAACTCGCGCGATTGCAGCATCACGAAAACGGCCGCGAAAGTGGTCGTTTTCGCTGGGATGTCAGTCGTCGGAGATTAAACGCCGGGCACCGTTGAAGCGCTTTTTCCAATAGTTGTCTGACATCTCGACGATCTCCACACTTTTGCCGCGCGAGGGCGCATGAACAAATCGACCCTCGCCCAGGTAAATACCTACGTGCGAAAAGGTGCGAAACAGCGTGTTGTAGAACACCAGGTCACCGGGGTGCAGGTCGTCTTTTTCCACGGGTAAGCCCAGTTTCGCCATGGCGTGCGAACTGCGGGGAAGTTCAAGCGCGATTGATTCGGCAAACACATGACGCACGAAGCCTGAGCAATCGAAGCCGAATTGCGCTGAACTACCGCCGAATTTATACCTGACGCCAATCAGCGAAATTGCGTGGATCAGCATATTCTGAAGGCGAGCGGGCTGTGGTTGGTCCACCAATGGTCGTGGTTTATCGACGGATTCCTCCGGCATGGGCAATGCCAGGCTCGCGGAACTTGGCATCGTAAACGCCATGATTGCACCCGCAAACAATCCTGCAATGGTTATCCGATTCATGGGGTTAATGATACCGCGCAACCGTCTGCGTCAGGTTCGCTAAAGCGCTTGTAAAATCTATCGATCAGAAAGCGAACGCCACAACGCACAACTGCGAATGGCAAATAACATTTCCGTTTCGATGGATTTGCCGTTACCGAGGAAGCCATCCGGGAACTTATTACCGACTTTGTCGTGGTGGGGGTGCATCACTTGGAAGGTGGCCGCCCACTATCCAGGATTGAAATTTAGTAATGCGGCGTCATCGAACGCCCTGGGAATTGTTGTCGGACAAAAGATTATGAGCGGATACGCCGTGTTTTTAGTCAGCACGTGGACAACTTGGCTGCCTGACTCTGCTAGCCACGCCGTTGCCAGACCAGCCATTTCTCCTTGCCGACAAAGATGTTGATGGAGTCCGTTGGCACGCTCTCCTCGATGAGGTCGAAATGCGGCAAGAGCAGCGCCGATAATGCTGTGGGAGCGATACCGAATGGTGGGCCCTTTTCGCTATCATCAAAAAAGAAAAAGCCAATCAGGCGGCCATCGGCTGGGATGAGTTGCGCCACACGCGTCGCCCATTGCGGCCA
>JBKJVA010000153.1:0-4157 GCA_046589675.1 Usitatibacteraceae bacterium | reverse complement strand
TTTGCGTACAGGGTCCTGCCGGAAGCGGGATCAAACACCACAAATGCATGTGACTGGAGGTTCGGCATCCCATCCTTGGTCAGATCGGCAACATCGATCAGCTTGGCGCGTACGGTTGCGGGCTTGGCTTTCTTGGCGGTGTGCGATGTTTGGGCGACGGCACCAGGCGCGACAGAAAACAACAGGGCCGCGCAAAAAGTCGCGATAATAGGGGAAAGCAGACGTCGCACCGTGTTACCTCCATGTGACCAATTTGTGAATTGCCTGACACCATAACAAAACGATGCGATTCTGGCAACAACTCATATTTGGCATTAAATTCAGATCGCAAGCCCATGATTGATCATATTTATGTCAGCACTTCCCTACACCCGTCTTGAAACGCTCGCAGTTCATGCTGGCCAATCCCCCGATCCCACCACGGGTGCGCGAGCGGTACCGATCTACCAAACTGCTTCCTTCGTATTTCCTGACACCGAAACAGCCGCTTCGCTGTTCAATCTGGAACGTACCGGCCACGTCTATTCGCGTATTTCAAATCCAACACTGTCGGTATTTGAAGAACGTATGGCAGCCCTGGAAGGCGCGCCTGCTGCAATCGCCACCGCCAGCGGCCAGGCGGCACTTCATCTCGGCATTGCAACTTTGCTGGGCGCTGGCTCCCATATTGTTGCATCCAATGCGCTCTACGGCGGTTCGCACAATTTACTTAGCTACACCCTGCCGCGATTTGGCATTGAGACTACATTTGTGAATGGCCGCGATCTGCAGGCGTGGCAAAACGCTATTCGCCCCAACACTCGGCTGCTGTTTGGTGAAACCGTGGGTAATCCTGGCCTCGATGTCTTAAACATTCCAGCCGTTGCAGCCATTGCTCACAACGCTGGCCTGCCGCTGATGGTTGACGCCACCCTCACCACGCCGTTCCTGTCACAACCGATTCTCCAGGGTGCAGACATCGTCATGCATTCAGCCACCAAATTTCTTTCCGGTCATGGTGTCGTCATCGGTGGTGTCCTTATAGATGGCGGAAACTTTGATTGGGAAAAGTCCGGAAAGTTTCCCACATTGACCGAGCCCTACGACGGCTTTCACGGCATGATCATGTCGGAGGAATCTTCGGTGGCGGCGTTTGCGTTGCGCGCACGTCGCGAAGGTCTGCGCGACTTTGGCGCGACAATGGCACCGATGACGGCGTTCCAGATTCTGCAGGGCCTCGAAACGCTGCATGTGCGGATGCCAAGGCACGTCGAGAACACCCGGAAAATCGCGCAGTTTCTTACCACCCACAAGTCCGTAGCGAATGTTACCCATCCCGAGTTGGTATCGCATCCCGACTTTGAACTTGCCAAACAATTATTGCCCAATGGCGCAGGTGCTGTGATCAGTTTTGACTTGAAAGCTGGCAGTGGAAGTACCAAAGAAGCGGGTAAAATTTTCATCGAAAAATTGGCGCTGTTTTCACATCTGGCCAATATCGGCGATGCCAAGTCGCTGGTGATCCATCCTGCGTCAACCACGCATTTTCGGATGGATGCCGACGCATTGAAAGCGGCTGGAATCGGCGAGGGCACTATCCGCCTTTCCATCGGCATCGAACACGCCGATGATTTGATTGAAGACCTCTCAAAAGCGTTGTACGCGGCAGGGAAAACAGCGGGCTTATGAAATTTCTTGTTCAGCAACAACCCGCGTACGTCTATACCGGGGGTAAAAAATTTGACCCTGCCAAACCAAGCCTTGTATTCGTCCATGCCAGTGCCAACGACCACAGCGTCTGGACACTGCAGGCGCGTTACTTCGCGCATCATGGCTGGAATGCGTTGGCGCCCGATCTGCCGGGGCACGGCAAAAGTTTTGGTGACGCCAAGACAACTATTTCCAGTGCCGCCGACTGGTTAATCAATTTGCTGGATAACGGCAATATCGAACGTGCTGCATTGGTGGGCCACAGCATGGGCTCGCTGATCGTGCTTGCTGCTGCGGCTCGCCATCCGACGCGCGTATCGCAACTCGCGCTCATCGGTTCCAGCGTGCCGATGCCGGTGTCGGATATGCTGATGGAGGCGGCAATGCATTGTCCCAGCGAGGCTTTCGACATGCTCAATATCTGGGGTCACGCGCCGCAATTAAAATGGGGTAAAAATCCAACGCCCGGCACTTCGACCATGATGTCGGGCGCGCGATTGCTGGCACAAAGTCATCCGGGCGTGCTGGCCAAAGATCTCGCCGCTTGTCACGCGTTCCAGATGGACGATGCGGCATTGGCAGCAATTGATGTACCCACTTTGGTCGTTGCCGGGTGCGACGATCTGTTGACGCCTGCGAAAGCCGTCAAGGCACTGGCGACCAGACTGACGAACGCGACGTTGGTCACACTGCCCAACACCGGCCACAACATGATGCAGGAAGCACCGGGCAAGATTGTCGACGCACTAAAAGTATTCTTAAAGCCATGAAATCTAACGCATTTTTTCTTGCATTATTGCTGGTCGCCGGCACTGCGGAAGCGGCACCAGTGGTCTTGCTTACGTCACCGGTGCGCGTCGTCGCTGAACCGCTGGCTGGCCCCACTACAGGCAAGCAGCAGCTTGCGATATCAGTGCATCATGGCGATAGCGAATTTACGGTGAACGTATTACAACGTGGCTCCGCGGCCGAGGCCGTGGCAGCGCAAATAGCCTCTTCGGGATGGAAAGACGGTTACCTGTTTATTCGCGACAATTGCATGAGTGATGAAAACCCGGCGGCTTGGCGATGTGTCATCGACCACGTCTTCACGTTTGTGGACGACACGAAAGTGACATCTGGCAAGCGGTTGATCTATGTCGGAGACGTCTTTGCAGGTGAAGAGTGTATCGAATCTGCACGGGTGGGCTGTGCACTTTACAAAGGTACATTCACTGATATTTACGATCGACTCGAAACCAACGTGCTGTTGTCGCGCGCAGAGTCACCGGCCATGCTCATTGAAACGACCGTCAAAAGCGGTGTATTTACCGTTGATCTGCAAGAAACATGGAAGGCCAACCAGGAGCGATATCTGGCTGGCATGAGATGTTTGCAGGCGAAGCCGGATGAGCAAAAGGAAAGCTGTATCGAGGGCATCAACCCGCGCAGGGCGTATCTGTTCAACACTGCGCTGGCAACTTACACACGTCAGGACGAGCAACTCGCCCGCATGCGCACTTTTGCCCGCGCGGCACTGTGTAAAAGCGAACCTAGAATCTTGGCTGATGCAGATTGCGGCGGCGTCTTAGGCTCCGCCGTATTACTCGTCGCCACTATCAAGCCGGGGGAAAAGCCGCGCCCGCGCGGGAACGTGCGGTCGACTGTTGCGAAAGAAATAAAGACAAAACTCTAGCACTGGCGCGGTGTTTTGGCCGTTTTCGTCCTGCGAAGCCCGCCAATGCTCGCAATTGACACTTTCAAACGCATCTCTACAATGTATCTACACAGATATACATTGGGAGAAAATCATGCGTCTGCAAATTTCAAAATGGGGAAACAGCCTGGCCGTCCGCCTGCCTGCCAGCTATACCAAACAGGCCGGTGTGAACAGCGGCGATTACCTTGAAGCCAATATCGATGCCAGCGGCGAGATGCATCTTGTCCCAAGCCCGCCTAAAGTGGACAAAGCCGTCATGCTGAAAAAAATATCAGCCCTGCACAAGACCGTGCCGCAAACAACCAGCGTGATGGATGCGCTGCGCAAAGAGGCGCGTTACTGATGGTGTATGTCGACACCAGCGTGCTGGTTGCACTGTTCACCAATGAAGCAACGGCGGAGCGTATTGCGAATTGGGTTGCGGAGGAAACGCGTCCGCTGGTTTCGGGCGATTGGTGCGTGACGGAATTCGCCAGCGCGCTCGCACTCAAGCAACGAACTTCACAAATTACCTCCAGGCAAGGTAATGCGGCGTGGAAAGTATTCGGCCAATTTTGCGAAGGACATCTCCGCTTGTTGCCGCTGGATCGGGAAGTATTCAGCCAGGCTGCGCATCTGGTGCGCAACAGCAAAAATGGTTTGCGTGCCGGGGACGCTTTGCATCTGGCGCTTGCGTTGCGTGTGAAAGCGGTGGCGTTTTTTACGCTCGATGTGCGGCTGGCGGAGAGTGCCGGGCAGAGAAAACTGCCCGTAATTCATTAGTTTGTTG
>JBKJVA010000261.1:0-4546 GCA_046589675.1 Usitatibacteraceae bacterium | reverse complement strand
TTGGAAAGCAAGATCGAGGAACTGCGCTTCGTGCAGGATGATTCAGCCGTTGACATTTCGGCTGAAATTGGAAAACTTGCCAAGAAAAGTCAGACCCTGACCAAGGATATCTACGCCAAGCTGACGGCGTGGCAGATTTCGCAGGTTGCGCGTCACCCGCAACGCCCTTACACGCTCGATTACATCGGCATGATGATGACCGATTTTGAGCAATTGCACGGCGACCGCAGTTATGCGGAGGATCCCGCGCTGGTGGGTGGTCTGGCAAGATTCAATGGTCAGACGATCATGGTCATGGGCCATCAAAAAGGCCGGGATACCAAAGAACGCCAATTCCGCAATTTTGGCATGTCCCGCCCGGAGGGCTATCGCAAGTCCCTGCGCTTGATGAAGCTCGCTGAGAAATTCGGCGTGCCGATTGTGACCTTGATCGATACGCCCGGGGCCTACCCCGGTGTCGGCGCAGAAGAGCGCGGGCAATCGGAGGCAATCGGACACAACCTCTATGTACTGGCAGGACTGCGCGTGCCTGTTGTTTGCTGCATCATTGGTGAGGGTGGTTCAGGCGGTGCGTTGGCCATCGCGGTCGGTGATGTCACCTATATGCTGCAGTATTCGACCTATTCGGTGATCACCCCAGAGGGCTGTGCCGCGATCCTGTGGAAAGATTCGACCAGGGCCTCGGAGGCCGCAGAGGCGTTAGGTATTACGGCACCAAAGCTGAAAGCGCTTGGCCTGGTGGACAAAATTCTCAATGAGCCCTTGGGCGGCGCGCATCGCGATCCACTAGCGATGGCCGCGACCTTGAAGAAGGCCATCGCCGATTCACTGAAGACTCTTTCAGAAAAATCGCCCGAAATTATCGTTCAGGAACGGCAGAAAAAGCTGCTGGAACTGGGCAGGTTCAAAGAGTTAGTGGAATAGCCGGTTGAATCAAAGCCACAAGCACTAGCACTGGTGCGCTGCGCGGCGCGTTTTTGGCTGGAATACCGCGCCAGTGTTGGAGTTTTATATTGTAGCCGGGACCGTGCTGCGCGAATCCCGATGACGAGCGCCTACACGACACCGTGAACGGGCGTGTGATTCAGGCGAACCACCATGTTGAACTGGAGCGCGACATCACATCACTTATCACCGTCGTTGAAAATTTCTTGCGACGCCATTCGCTGCAACGCAAACGCATTTGTATCGCGCTTTCCGGGGGCATGGATTCGATAGTATTGCTGGACGCATTGGATCAACTGAAGGCGGCACTTTCCATCGACCTCCACGCAATTCACGTGCACCATGGCTTGAGTCCGAACGCGGATTACTGGGCGACGTTTTGTGCGGACGTTTGCGCCGCGCACAACATCGCGTTGACGACGACGAAAGTGCATGTCGAACTGCAGTCTCCAGCCGGTTTGGAGGGAGCGGCACGCGCAGCGCGCTACGCGGCGTTCCTGGAGGAAGGCTCACCATTCATCTTGCTTGCGCAGCACGCAGACGATCAGGCTGAAACGGTCATGCACCAACTGCTGCGCGGGACTGGATGGAAAGGCTTGGCTGGTATGGGCGATGTGCGGGTTATTTCCGAGACTCAAACTATATTACGTCCCTTGCTAAGTATTTCGCGCGCCGCCATCGACGCGACAGCGCGTGAACGCGGCCTCAAATGGATTGAAGACGAATCAAACGACGACACGGCCTACACGCGCAATTTTTTGCGTCACCAGATCGCGCCCTTATTGGCGACACGTTTTCCACACTATCGGACATCCCTTGCGCGCGCGGCACGTCATGCCAGCGAGGCTGATAAGATGCTCGAGGATTTAGCTAAAATCGATTTGCAATGGGACGGCGAAACAGCACTGGCAGTTTCACTTGACGCGCTGCCCGCGCCGCGACAAATCAACGCGCTGTATTACTGGCTCCGTTGGCAGAGCGTGCCCGCGTCGTCGCAATCTCAACTGGCCGAATGGGCCTCGCAACTGTTTCGAGCGACACCGACTGACAAGCCGCATTTTGCTGGCGGGCATGAATTTCTCATCCGACGCACCAACAACCGCTTGTTACTGCAACGAAAGGCGTAACCAAACCGTGATTACACTCAGTGATGCGTGCTAAAATTGAATGTTTTCATCAAGTTATATAGGATTATTAAATGGCAATTGAAAAGACACTCTCCATCATCAAACCGGATGCCGTCGCCAAGAACGTGATCGGCGAGATCTATTCGCGGTTTGAAAAAGCTGGTCTGAAAGTCGTCGCGTCCCGCATGGCGCATTTGTCGCGTGCAGAGGCGGAAGGCTTTTACGCGGTTCACAAGGCGCGTCCATTTTTCAATGATTTAGTCAGCTTCATGATCTCCGGTCCCGTGATGATCCAGGTGCTGGAAGGCGAGGGTGCAATTCAGAAAAATCGTGACCTGATGGGTGCGACCGACCCGAAGAAAGCAGCGGCAGGCACGATTCGCGCCGATTTTGCCGATAGCATCGATGCGAATGCGGTTCATGGCTCTGATGCCCCGGAGACAGCTGCAGTGGAAATTGCCTATTATTTTCCGGCGTTGAACGTTTACTCTCGTTAGAAGAATACGGAGGTTGGCAGTGGCGGTTCCCCAGGAAGCGAAAGGCGATAAACCCAATCTTCTCGGCATGCATTTGCCGGAGATGACGACGTTTTTCGCCGATTTGGGGGAGAAACCATTTCGAGCGAAACAGGTATTCAGGTGGCTGCATCAGGGCGGTGTGGATAGCTTTGATGCGATGACCGATCTGGCCAAATCGCTGCGAGAAAAATTGCCAAATGTGGCGACGATTACCGCGCCAAAACTGTTGACCGAGCAAGCTTCCAAAGACGGTACACGCAAGTGGCTGCTTGATGTCGGGACCGGCAATGGTATCGAGGTCGTGTTTATTCCAGAAGATGATCGTGGCACTCTGTGCGTATCAAGCCAGGTCGGTTGTGCACTGGATTGCACATTCTGCGCCACCGGCAAGCAGGGTTTTAATCGCAATCTGACAACGGCAGAGATCATCGGCCAATTGTGGTGGGCCAACAAGGCCATGGGCCGCGATCCTAAAGGCGAGCGAATCGTCTCCAATGTGGTGATGATGGGAATGGGCGAACCGCTTGCCAACTTCGAAAACGTTACTGCTGCGATGGACATCATGCTCGATGACCATGGCTACGGACTTTCGCGCCGTCGCGTGACGCTTTCGACCAGCGGCATTGTTCCCAACCTGAAACGTCTGAAGGATCGGTGTCCGGTAGCGCTTGCGGTATCCCTGCATGCGCCAAATGACAAGTTGCGCGATGTGTTGGTGCCGATCAATCAAAAATATCCGCTGGCCGAATTGCTGGCAGCCATTCGCGATTATCTTGAGGCGGCACCACGCGATTTCGTCACCTTCGAATATGTAATGCTCAATGGCGTCAACGACTCGGTGCAACAAGCGCACGAACTGGTGGCATTGGTGAACGATTTGCCTTGCAAGTTCAACCTGATTCCGTGGAACGCGTTTCCTGAAGCGCCATATCAGCGCTCGAGCAATAACGCCATCCATCGCTTCCGTGAAATACTGCAAACCGCCGGCTTTGTTGTTACTGTTCGCAAGACCCGTGGAGATGATATAGATGCGGCCTGTGGGCAGTTGGCAGGTCAGGTGGTAGACAAATCCAACCGTTCCAGAATTGTCAAAATCAGTTGTGCTGCTGCCTAAGGAACCTTGTGAAAAATTTGCTTGCCTCATTCGTTGCCACCGCGTTTTGTCTTGTAATGATGTCAGGTTGTGTGTCTACGACTGCAGTTGAATCCAAAGTAGCTGACCAGGCGGCCAAAAGCGATCCATTGTCGCGAGGGCAAATCCACACTGAGCTCGCCGCCGAATATTTTCGCCAGGGTAATCTGGCGGTCGCGCTGGAAGCGGCCAAACAAGCGATTTCAGCCAATCCAAGCCACGCACCGGCGCACAACATGCTGGGTATCATCTACATGCGACTAGGCGACGATGCCAGAGCCGCACAATCGTTCGAGCAGGCGCTGCGGCTGGTACCCGGTGACTCCGAATCGCTAAACAATTACGGCTGGTTCGTCTGTCAACGGCAAAATCCGGCCAACGCCATGCAGTATTTCCAGGCGGCACTAAAGAACCCGCTGTATGCGACTCCCGAGAGTGCGCTCTACAATGCGGGCGTGTGCATGAAAAAGACGGGTGATATCAATGCCGCTGAGTTGCAGTTCAGAAGCGCACTTCAGCGTCAACCTCTTATGGCTGCCGCACTGTACGAATTAGCCGATATTGAGTTTGCCCGCGGTCGTGCACGGGAAGCGGAAGTGCTTTTGGCGCGCCACAATCAGTTGACGCAAATGCCGAACGCGGATGCATTGCTGCTCGGCGCCCGAATCGCGCGCAGCCAAGGCGACAAGTCGGCAGAATCGAGCTACGTCCAGCAGTTACGCCGACGTTTTCCGGATGCACCGCAAACGCGCGCGGCAGGCGACCTTCGCTAAACTCAGCACACGTTGACTGTGAATGAGACGAGCATGGTGAAACCGGATAAC